>DASZPI010000431.1:0-9869 GCA_035550355.1 Pirellulales bacterium | reverse complement strand
TATATAGCGTAACGAGTTAGGTGTTCCGCGCTCGTTCCGTTGTTCCGTTCGGTGATATTCACCATTCAACTATCTCTATTGCAGATTAACTGAGGTCGTATGTTTTTGCCTGGAATGCTTGGTCGTATGCAGTTTGCTAGGTTGCTGTAGTTATCGCTGATTGATAGTGGTCATGTTACGCATGCTCTCAGTTGTACCCATTGCCCTCGTCGCTCTGGGTCGGCGTATCAATCGCATCTTGGAAGACCTTGGCGATAGTGGTCATCGGGACTGACACTCCGCGTAGGGATTCCTTGCCTCCGAGCCGCTGTCGGTCGCGCATTGCACCTTCGAGGCGGAGCAGGTATTGGTCGATCGACTGGCCGTGGAACTCGGCACCGAACCGGAAGAAATGCTTTTTTACGGTCCGGTGGCAAACGAACAGCCTCTCTTCGTCGTCTCCGCATCTGCGGATGCCAACGCGTGCCAGGGCCTGGTCAGCACCCATGGGCCGAGTGTCACGGTTCAGTAGCTGGCTGACCGTCATGCGATGGCCGCCTTCGAGCAGCACTTCGGACGTGAAGATCTCATGCAGCAGGTCGAATTCATCACGGGATTGCTGGCCGCCGAAGTCCCAGTCCGCCAGGAACCTCGTCATCTGGGCGCAGGCCTCGGTGTTGTCGAACCCCTCGAGCGCGTAGCGTAGTCCCAGCGGCACGCTGAATGACTCGACGACGCGGCCCGGGACGCCGTCAATTTGATGGCCACGTAGCATGCCCGAGAGCTCCCGGGCCCGACGGTAGTGTCGCAGCCCGACGCACAGCAGCTTGATCCCAAGGCTGGAAAGCTGGCCAGGCGTCGGCAGAGTGATCTTGCCGCGGCGGTCGGGCGGGATGTTCTCGAGCTCCAGCACGATGAACCGGTTTTTGTCGGCTTGGCGGTGCAGCCCCAGCTCGATCGCAGCGACCCATGGGATATGGCGGAGCGAGAACTTAGCCCCACGCTGGTCGGCCGTACCGCGAATGACGCTGCCGCCGCGGCTGGAGGTGCGGAAAAGCTCGAGGATCTTCGCTCGGTGCTGATCGGCTTCGAACTCATCGAGCAGAATCGCCTTGGCGTGGTGG
The DNA here is from genome assembly GCA_035550355.1 of Pirellulales bacterium. Classification (GTDB taxonomy): domain Bacteria; phylum Planctomycetota; class Planctomycetia; order Pirellulales; family PNKZ01; genus DATAXP01. The sequence continues at coordinate 8,766 of DASZPI010000431.1, read as the reverse complement.
TGCACGTGCTGGCGGATGGCAGCCTCGGTGGGCTTCAAGGCGTAGAAGCCGAGCTTCCCAAACAGCCTCGGGAGCACGTCTTCCATGATGAGCGACTTGCCGGTGTCCGAGCCGCCTGTGATGGCGACGAGCGGCCGCCACTCCCAGATAGTTTGCAGCCACGTGCAGGGCACGAGCGACGCGATCAGCTCCGGAGTGCGGCTGTATTTCCAGAACCACTTTGCGAAAAGGGCCTCCGCCTCGTGGATCACAGACCAGCAGTAGTCGATCTTCGCCGTCTCGGCCATCGTGCGTGACATCTGGCCGACTTCGAACCAATCGCTGGACGCTCGGCTAAGGTCGAGCACTCGGCCGTGGAAGTAGGGCACGTGCAGCTGTTGCACGCGGTAGTCGCCATTGAGCACGCCAGCTTCGAGCGACTTGACCAGCACGACATGATCTTCAACCTCCCATACGCCAGAGCCGAGGTGCTCATCGCCGTGGAAGAGCTTGTCGCTGGCTGCTGCTGCGATCGCGTTCTTTACGTCCTTGAGCTGGTACTTGCCCGGCTGCGCCTCCTTGCCATCGTGCACGAACTCTTCGACCACTTCGGCGCCAAGGAACTGGATCAGCTTGGCCACCGAGAGCTTGTCGATGTCCGTGATGGTGCCCGACTTTTTGGTACGCTCGCTGAATACCTCAACCTTCTGTGTGCCCTCGTGCTCGCCGATCACCAGCAGGCCGAGGCTGTGCAGGATGGCGTCATGCACTGAAACCTGGGCTTCGGCGTCGCTCGACTGGACCGGCTCGAACGTCTCGGCGTACGTGCAAAGGTCCGCGTAAGTGCGGCTGCCTTCGACGATCCAAGCACGCAGGTCGTTCTTGCCACCATCCTTGCCGAGCGGCAGCTTGACGTTGCGGACGGCCGCGGCGACCGGCAGCATGGCGGTCACCCAAACCGCGGCGGCGACCTGGCCGGCATCATCGCCATCGCCGACGTCGAACCAAATCCGGACGTCCTTGCCGGAAAAGTGCTGCATCCACTCGGCCTTGGGATGGTAGCTCGACGCTCCGGCCGAGATGAATACGTGGCCGTCGGGCGGCTGCAGCGACTGGCCGGCGAGAAGATCCGTGACACCCTCGGTGATATTGACCACCTTGGCGTCGGCCAGGCGGTTCAGCCCGTCGACGTTCATCAGTCCGCATTCGCCGATGGTCAGCGTCTTAACGAGCTGCTCTTGCTTGTCCTTGCCCTGGTATTTGCGGATTTTGACCGCGGGGTTCGCAGCGACGACGTGCCAGCCGATCGGCTCCAGGTCGAGCAGCGCCGAGCCGTACATCGGGAACGCGATGAGGTGATTCGTCTTCTCGGCCGGCAGCCCCTTGGGCCAGCGGGCGCCCATGCCGCCGAGCTGCTGGATCGCCGGGGCCCGGACGCCCGGCTTGCGGCTCGCGTACAGCGTGAGCATGCCGACGGTCGGCTCGAACAGCTCGAGCCTGTCGGCCGCCAGTTCCTCGCGTCCCTCGGGCAGTGAGACGCCGGCGATCCGTGCGTAGTGCTTCAGGGCCTCGAACCAGTCGCCACCGAAGCGACCGGCGATCGTGGCAGCGAAGTCGAACAGATTGACGGTCTTGCCGGTGCCCTTGAAGTCTTTGTACCGGCCGCGGAGTGGGCCGTCGCCGATGTTCACCCCGGCCGATGGGTTGTCGTCGTCGCGGCCTACGGCGTGGCAGTACAGCCAGCCCTTGGCCGTCGGATCGCGGCCGGTGAACTTAACGCCGAGCTGCTCGTATTCGGCGCGAATGTTGAGCGCGTCGAGGATCGCTCGTCTGGCATCTTGCCACTTTTGAGACTTGTCCGCCATGAAGCTTGGTATCCGTACTCTTGGATGCGATCCGTCACGTGTGGTGCGGCACTGCTATTGGGTGGCGATAACTTCTTCTTTCGCGATCGCGAGCCAGCAAACTGCTTGCTCGGTCGTGCACAGCATCCGCATGTGGAATTCGTGATTGTCGTGATTGGTGTCGACAACGATCAAAACGAATAGGATTTGATTGCGCCGGCGCAGCTCGGCCATGATCTGGTCCGTCGTCGCGAGTGCAAGGGAGACTTCATCCATCCTGGTCGGCCTCGTGACTGCTGATCTCGTAGCACTGCATCGTCGTCCAATTCACTTCGTACCTGCTCGGGTCGACGCGACCGTTCTCAATGCTGCTGAGTAGCGACGGCAGCACGCCCATCACCTCGGCACCTTCGCGGAGACCAACACCGCGAGCGATGCGTTTCTCACGCAGCCGCTTGCCGGCAGCGATCCAGTCGAGCATCTCATTGGGTATGTCTCCGGAGCCATTGCAACGCGGACAAATAATCATCGTCGCCAATGGATCGGCACCGGCTACCATACGCGCGTGGACTGGTAGCAGCTCGCCGCGGCTGTCGCAGTCTGGGCATGCAACACTCACTGCGCGGCCTCCAACTTGAATAGCGTGTCTTGTTTATCGAGTGGCACCCAACGCGCAGCGCTATTGTGCGCCTCGATCCTGTCGGCAATTACTGCGCAACGTGCTCCGCTGCTAGGCGGCGGGTACATGCCGAACCGCGGCGGCACGCCGTTCTGTGCTGCGTTCGTTGAATCAGCGGAAGTCAACGGCAGTCGATGGAAGATTGCAGGGTCGAGCATGCGCAGGCCGTGCAGCCGGCAGTGCGGCCTACCCTCATCGTCGCACATGACTCCCATAACTTCGGCGATACGATGCCACCACTTTTCCGTGCCGGGTGTCGCGAACTCTCCGCTACTTCCGAGCGCGACGATATCGTATTGAAACGACAGTTCCTCGGCCCTTCTCAGCGATTCGTGCAGGTGAAACACTGGCACGCCGCGAACGTTGTTAGGCCAGTCCGCCAGCATCGCGTCGTTATCGGACTCGCTGCCGTCGATAACGTCGGGAATCAACGACCAGTCGTAGCCGGGGTGCCGAGACAAAGATTCGCACCACTCGGTGTAGCCCGCTACGTTCAACTTGCCGCCATGCTTCCATAGTGTGAACGCGCCGGAGTCGAGGACGAACGATTGGCAGCATTCCAACACTTCGCCAAGTTGGTACACCGATAGGTGCGACACGAGTGCATGGCGACCTCTCAGAAACCGCACCGCGTCCAGGTGGCTGCCGCTAATCGGCGTTCCGTGATAGTGGATCATCTTGATTCCTGCTCGCGTCCCATGCTCGTCTCGCTCATCGTCGCTCCGTCCATTTCGTCAGCGGGTGGCTATTCCCGGCTCGCCGGGGCTGGGGGTGTTATGACTGCTAGATTCTGATTGCGGTGGTCTGCTTGGCCGTCTCGGCGGCGAACTCATCCAGATACTCGACCGCCTGCTTCAGCGTGTCGAAGTTCTTTCCGTGCACGCGCCATTCATGGTCGAGGGATTGGCTGATGGTCCCGCCACGGCAGAGATGCTCTGCGCGACGGTACATTGCCAATTCACTGGCGACGGCCGGCATCGCGTTCGTGCTGAACACCATTAGGCGAGCGACCGGCTCAGCCTTGCCGATCAATGGCACGCCGACGAGGCGAGCAAAGAACACGTACTTGCTGCCGATGATGACCGTGTCCGGCTCTTCCTCTTCGGGAATGCGTCCGATCGTCAGCATTGGCAGCTTCGTCTCATTGCAAAGCCGGCGAAGTTCGGCGAGATCATCGGTTGAAATGGTCGGAATGCTATCCGTCACGCTTCACCTTTCGCTTTCTCGCGCTTCCAGTCCGCGACTCTTCGTGCACGACCTTTGCCGTCGCCCCGGTGTGCCGATACTCGGGGCATCGACAGGCTGGGCATGGATGCTCGTTGGACGGTCGCTGAGTGTTGCATCGGTTGCAAAGTATCGGGTCGAGTTCGACTGGCTCGGTGGTCATTGAAAAAGCGGTGCCGCTTCTTTCTGTTGGTTCCGTACCGCGGCCCGCGCCTTGGCTACATTCTTCAATGCACCGGCGTGATACGACTCCTTCAGCTCGAATCCGATGACGTTCCGCGGTGCGTCAACAGCAAGGCCGGTCACCGGCGACGGTGCACCGACGCAAACCCAGGCTGTCGACCCAATGCCCATGAATGGGTCGAGCACAAGCACGTCGGGCTGCACGGTGATGGGGTTGCTGTACAGCCGCACGAGCCGGCGGATGACTTCGAGTTGCAGTGGGCAGACGTGCTTCTCCTGGTCGCTCTCGCGAGCGGTCCGGGCACCGTCCAGCACGTCGATTTCGAGAATGTCCGTCCAGATGCCGTGGGCGTCGCGAATCCACTCCTCCGTGGACAGCCATCCCTCGGGATTGAGCTTCGTGTCCGAGAGTGCCCGGACGGGACACGCACACTCGCCTGGCTTATGGAACACGAGCACGTAGTCATTCGGGCACGGTGCCAGGTGGTTCGCGTTTCGCTTGCCAGTGATGAACATCAGCGAGTGCAGGTTGAGCCGCTGAGCCATCGCCTGCGGGTTCTTTTGGATCGCGAACTCCCCGACGAACTGAAAGCCGCCGGCGCCGAACACGTCAATCATCGCACCGCGGAAGTCACGGCGGCCGATGAAGCCGTGTTGGTTCTTGTACGCGAGCAACTGCTGAATATGGATGCAGACGTTGCAGCCGGGAGCGGTGACCCGGTGGAGCTGCTCGACAACGAATCGCATATTGAGAGCGAACCGACCGGATCGAATGTCGATCGTCGAGCCGTTGTTGCCAACGTCTTCAAGCTTGCCGCTGTAGGTGAACAGCTCCTCAAACGGGATCGACGTTACCGTCAAATGCACCGACGAGGAGCTGACCCTTTCTGCCATGCCGGCGATGCAATCTTCGTTGAAGATTTGGACCTTGGGTTTAGCTTCCATGATGGGGAACTATCCGCCCTTTTTGGGTTCAAGTGGTAAGAGTCCATGCGCCTGCCTGGCTTCCTGGCACAGCCGTGATCCTGCCTGGAAACCCACGCAACAATTCGGTCGAGTTGGATAGATCGTGCACGAGTTGTCGGTGCCGATCAGCGGGCATGGGTGGCCGCTGCCACAGGCCAACAGGCCGCCAGCGACATACGGATCGGACGTGTCGATCAGATTGTCGTCATCGTCGAAGTATTCAACGTCCGGGGGCATGCGGAACGGCTTTACGTGCTCACGAAGCCGCGGCTCCCGCAGGAAGTCGACATAGTCAATCTCGATGATCGGGAAACGGCAGCAGGCGCCGCACTTGTCGCATTCGTACGTTGCCGTCACGCTCCACCTCCTTGAATCACTTGCATCGACCGAATGTAGTTTTGCTCCATCTCTTCGATCGCAGCCTCGTGCTGATCTTGCTTGTGCAGAATGTTGTCGAGCTGCTCGCCTTCAAGCTCTCGAATGACCGGAAGATGCACGCGTAACCGTTTGGTCTGCCCGTAGCGATACGACCGCCGCACGGCTTGGTAGTACGATTCGTAGCTGTCGTTCCAGCCGTTGAAGATCATCGAACCGCAACATTGGAAGTTCATTCCGTAGCCGAGCATCGCGGCCCGCGAGACGAGCACGGGCAGCAAGCCGCGGCGGAATCGCTCGAGGATCGGCAGCCGGTCCGGCCGAGAGTCGCTGCCAGTGAGCGTGCGGTGTTCGATGCCGAGTTTGGCCAGTTCCTCGGAAAGGATCGTGCTTTCGGCATCGAACACGGTCCAAACGAGCACCTGCAGCCCAGCGGCAACTTCCTGCGCAACTAAGTTGGCGACGAAGGCTGGCTTGCGTGATTCGATCAACTCGACGACCCGACCGGATCCTGACTTTCGATACCGGAAGCCCTTGGCGATCTGCGACAGCTTCCCACGTTGGAACGTGTTGGTTTCCTTGCTGGCGAATAGGCCAAGCTGGCCATTCGGCTGAACCGACAGTTTCGACAACGCTGCTCGCTGCTGGGCCGTTGGTTCGATGTCGTGCACGAACACTTCCGGCTCAGGGACCGGCTGCATATTCAGCCGCCAGCCGTACCGCTTCGGATTGCGAACGTAGATGGACCAGCCGGCCATGAACTCGAAGAATGGGGCCCTGGCGTGGCGTTTGACCGTCCAGCGATGCGTCTTGGCATCGCGAACGAAGTAGGTCCATATGATCTCGTTATCCGATCGCATCTTTTCGAGAAATGAAGCCTGGCTCGCAAACTCGGTAGTGTCATTCGGTGCAGGCGTCGCGGTGCACGACAGCTTGTAAGGAATGCCCTTGGACGACTTGATGATCGCCCACTTCTGTTTGCCGCCGCCCGTCTTGAGTCTGCTGGACTCGTCGAGTAGCAATCCAGAAAGCAGCCGAAGTTCGTTGATGACCTCGGCCGCCTTGCCGCCGGTGCCGGGGTTCATCTTCTCGTAGTTGGTGATGGCGAGCTGGCAATGTTCACCAGGTGCATGCTCTCCGGTTTCACACCAATGCCTCAGCCGATCGCGGCTGTGCAGCTTCACGATCGGCAGCGTGTCGCCGTAGAACTTCCGGCATTCATCGATCGTCTGATCGACAATCTCGTTCATCGTCATAATGAGCACGCGTCCGCCGGTGCGATGCAGCACGTGCCTGGCGACTTCGAGCTGGATCAGCGTTTTGCCCAAGCCGCAATCGCTCCAGACAGCGAACCGCTTGGCGGCGAGTGCCAGGCGAACAATCGCGGACTGGTCGTCAAAGAGGAACGGCGAGAGCGGCAGGTCGCCGGCGTCGAGGGGAGGCGACTGAACGCCAAGTAGGTGAGCAAATCGGGCTGGGGCCGAAACGCGGTACGCTTCACGGCCTGGCAGGAAGTCGAGCGAGAACTCCGGCAGCCGCTTCACGCGCAGGAAGAGATCGTACTGGTCGATGCCGAAGCGATCGAACTCGACCGTGAGCTGCTCGCCGGTGATGGTGATCGGTGAAGTCACGCCATACCTCCAGCCGACGCGTCTCGCACTCGTCCCATGCGTTCCATGTCATCCAGCCAGAACCGCTCCAGCCATCGAAGCGTGACCGTCTCGGCAAAACTTCGCGTCTCGCATGCCCACCAATGCACACGGGGGAAACGTACCTGCCAGGCGACGACGGATCGGAAAAACGATTTCCGCGAGAACTTGGTATGCGGCGGCGGACGGTGCAGAATCGACGGCCATCCGGCTTCGATCACCACGCCGGCGAACTCCAGTTGATTCAGCCGCTCCAGCTCCCGCTCGAAGCGATCCCGCTCCTGGCTGAACGTGCTGTAAGCGTCAGACAGGCTCTTGCGTTCGACTGCGATCCGGTTTTCGAAGCCCTGCAAGCTGTAGTCGCCCGTTCGCAGCCCGGCCATGACGACAGGCACAACCAACGGCCGGTATTGCTTGTGCGCGTCGGCCCGGTGCCCCGTGAATCCAAACGGCGATTGCTCGCGCGTGTCGACCACGACGGTGAACGGGACGATCAACGGCTTGTCGGATCTGGTTTCCATACGCTATTGCTGTGGCGCATTTCCTTCCGCACTGTTCCAAGAACCGTTGCGAAGTGCCGAATCGACCAGTCGCTCCAGCCGCTTACACTCGCGCATCAGCTCCGGCCGGGCTTGGCCATGTGCCCCAAAGAACAGACGCTGCGCAGTCCGCATCTGCTCGACTAGGTTGACAAAATCGAGGAACTTCACGCGGCCTCCAACAGTTCACGCAAAAACGTCTTGCGGTGTGCCAGCGCCGACACCTTGCACTGCCGATCGATCGTCGATTTCTTCCCGATCGTGATGCAGAGTTGCTCAGCCCTCGACCACGCAGTTCGCCACCACTCCCAGCTCGTCACCATGTCCGCGGCTCGCGAATCGTCGGCCATGCAGATGATCACCTGGCACTGCGACCCCTGGGCCTTGTGAGTCGTGATCGCGTAGGCCAGGTCAAACTGCTGCAGCCACTCGCCGGCCACGCGCACGGTCCGCCGCGGTGAGTCGAAGGCTACGTGCATCGCGTGGGATTCGATCGATACGACGCGTCCGATTTCGCCATTGGCCACAAAGTCGCCCAGGCACTCGCCGATCTTCCAATCGTGAAAGCAGTGGCCGCAACTAAACGTGCCCCTCTCGAAGGTCACCGACGCGGTCGGGCAGCCGCACTCTGGCTTCGGGCACCGCAGCAACGGCAGTTCCGAATTCGTTAGGCAAATCACCTTGTCGCCGAGCCGGAAGCGGTTGCCGTCGATGTGATCGCCATCTGGGTTGAGAATGTCCTGGATCATCTTGTTCAACGGCTTGCGCGACACGTCGGATGATTCGTTGGTCGCACACAGCACTTGGACGTCCCAAAGCGGGTCAATGCCGGCCGGAACATTGCGTAGCATCCGGCCAAGCGTGTTGACGGCCAGCGACGGCCGGGATGCCTCGATGTGCCAGAGGTTGTCGCCGGCCGCGGTGTTCGGAGCATCGCATGGCTGGAATGGCCGGCCTTCCTTCACATCACGGCACGCCCGGACGATCGCTCCCTCGTTGCGGTGTATCTCGGTCAGCTCACCGTACGGCAGGCCTGCAGCGATCATGTCACGCAGTGGTGCACCGTGGCCGACGGGTGGCAGCTGGGCGAAGTCTCCGATCCATAGGACGTGCGTTCCCGGCAGAAGCGCGGCTGTGACGGCGGCCATGATGTCGCAATCATTCATCGAGCTCTCGTCGCCGAAGATGAATCGCTTGCGTAGCGGGAACGTGGCGTTGTGCATGAAGCCCCAGCCCTTTTGATCGTGGCCGTTGCGGCTGACACCCAGCATGCGGTGCCAAGTGGTCGCCTCGACCCCAATCCCATGCTCCTGCATCACCTCGGTGAT
>DASZPI010000430.1:0-7674 GCA_035550355.1 Pirellulales bacterium | reverse complement strand
CAAATTATTTTCCGGACCGCGGGTGCGAGGCGCGGCGGTATTCAACTCGCGTTCGACGAATTTTCCCGACACCCAGCGAAACTCGCCGGGCGGGGGTGCGATCTTGTACCAGGTTTGTGCCGCAGGGCCTGTGGCAATTCGCTTGGCCTCGAGCACCTCAATTTCTTCGCCACGATCAAGCCGCACCTGGATCACGTCGCGAATATCGCTGAACGAGCTGCCGACACGCGCCACCACGCGATCGCCGATGACGGTCGCCTTGCCGCCGGCGCCTGGTTTTAAGAACTCGCCCGACACCCAGCTGAACGATCCCGCCGGCGGACGAATCGCATACCAGCCGCCGGGATCGTGACGATACACTTCCACGACATCGCCGCGAGCGAGCTTCATCACCGGATAGTAATTGTCGCCCGGCCCGCTGCGAACGTTGACATCGTCGCTGGCAATATAGGCGCGGTAAGGAAACGAATCGCTGGCCTCGACGATGGTCGAAAAACCAGCGAACATGCAAAACCAAGCCACGGCCGCCGCACGCGCGAGCATCGCAGGCGTCTCCAATCAACGAGAACCGTTTGCCCCCAAGGTGGGTTCGTAGCAGGGGGCGAAAGATAAGCCGCGAACTTGTAGCGAAACGCCCCCGCAGCCGCAAGGGCAATCGTCTTGCAGTGCTATCACGAAGGCTCGCGCGAGGCGTGGAAGCCGCGGTCGGCGCCTTAGGGAACGTTAACGATGAAATGCCGTACGATTCTTCAGGGGCGACGGTGCGTTATCGCTTGTCAATCGCTTCATCTCGTCAATCGACCGCCAAACGCGATCGCCTTCGATGTGTCCGCGGATTTCACGAACACTCTTGGTTTTCGAGTTAACGCGCGTTGCGCGAAAGCGATCGCCATCCCGCGACCGCGCTTACTCTCTCGGCCGAGTGGGGCTGCCCGCCGTCAACCATGCATAAACGACCGCCGACGTTGCCAGCGCGGCAGCAACGATCGCGAACATCGTTTCGTAGCCGGGTAAGCCCAGGTGCTTGGCGCCGACGATCATCGCACCCACGCTGACAAACGCCACGAAGTTGCCGAAATCGAACATCGCCAGCATGAAGGTTGTCGCCAGGCCGCGATAGCGCGACGGAAATGCAGTGCTTCCGCCGGCGACCACCGTCGGAAACATCACGGCATGGGCGACGCCCATCGACAACGCCGGCAACAGTAAGTGCCACCCCTGGCTCACCGCTTCGAACGACAACATGCCCACGGCCAACATCACCGCGCCGGTGATTGCCAAGGGGCGCAAGCCAAATCGTGCCGGCAGGCCGCGCAGCGCAAGCCGCGAGCAGAACGCCACCGCCATGTACGGAACAAAAAACCAGCCGATTCCTGCGATGCCAAGCTCTTCGGCAAACGGCCGAACGTACACGGTGGGTATGCCCAGGCCAAAGCCGGCAGCGACGCCCATCAGCATCAGTGCCCCAGGATGGTAGCGACGCAACAACCAAAACCACGGCGGTCGACGCCGCCGCGCGCGCCGCGGCGCGGGCTCGCCAGTTAGCCATCCGCAGACCAGCGCCACGCAGGCGATCGACGCCGCCAGGCCGAACATCCGCACTGGCGGTCCGTATTCGTCCAACAACCAATCGCCCAGCGTGGTGCCCAACACCGTGCCGACGAAACCCGATGTGCCAAGCGTGCCGACAACTTCAACCACGCGTCCCGGCGCTGCTTGTGCCGACACGAAAGAGATCGAGGCGCCGAAGAAGCCCGCGATGCCGCTCTGCATCGCGATTCGCAGCAAAAAAATTGCCGGGCCATGCGACGTCGTCAACAGCAGGTGCGCCAGGCAACACACGATGACCAGCGCGGCCGAGCCGATCCAAATTTTTCGCGCGCCGTGCACATCGATGCCGACCCCTTGAAACGTGCGCATGGCCAGGCTGCCGACCATTCCGGCGCCAACGATCAGGCCCAGTTGGAACTCGTCGCCGCCTAAGTCGCGCACGAAATCGGCGTAGCGGTACAGCAAGCTGACCGCGACCATCATCGACGTGTTGGCGATGTACGCCAGCCAAAACGGCGCGATCGTCTGCCGGGGCATGCCGATGGTGCGCGGCCGCGGCGTCGAGCGAGTGCCGTTGATCCGCTGGAGAGGAGCGAGTTCGGTCGCCTTCAAACAGATCGGCTCTGTGGTCGGTTTGAGCATTTCGAGCCGAGGTTTGTTTGGCAGCCGATGGCGGGAGGTAGGGCACCCAACGCCAAACGTGCGATTGTGCACCGTCGACATCGAGTCAGACCCGGGAGGCATGGCGAAGGTTCGCCATGTCGCAAGACATTATACGGTGCGGTGGCAATGTTCAGAACGGTCGGCCACCCTTTGGGGAGCTAAACGGCTTCGTTGGCCGCCAGCGAAGGACGGTCTAGGGCGCGGGCGACGATCAGCTAAAATGAACCGCGAGGACGCTCCGCGAACATGACCGCTACCTGCGCCGACCCGATGCCCGATTCTCCTACCACGCTGATAACGATCGCGACCTACAACGAGCTGGCCAACCTGCCGCGGCTATTGCCGGAAATCTTCAAAATTCTCCCGGCAGCGCATGTGCTGGTGGTGGACGACGACAGTCCCGATGGCACCGGGCGATGGTGCGACGAACAGGCTGCGGCCGATCCGCGCGTTCGCTGCATCCATCGCAGCGGCAAGCTGGGCCTCGGCGGGGCGATCATTGCCGGGCTGAAGTACGGCATTGAGCACGGCTACGAATTCGTCATCAACATGGACGCCGACCTCAGCCACGATCCGCGCTACCTGCCCGACCTTCTCGATCGAATGAATCGCGACGGCCCTGGAGCGGTCGATGTGATGATCGGATCGCGGTACGTGGCCGGCGGAACCATCGAAGGCTGGCCCATAAAACGGCATCTCATGAGCCGGGCGATTAACCTCTACACCCGCGCAGTGCTCGGGCTACGGTGCAAGGACTGTAGCGGCGGATTCCGCTGCTTCCGCACGTCGCGACTGAGGCAACTGGATTTCTCGTCGATTGTTTCCAGCGGCTACTCGTTTCACGAAGAGTTGCTTTGGCGGCTAAAGCAGGCCGGCTGCCGCATCGACGAAACGCCCATCAAGTTCGTCGATCGTGTGAATGGGGATTCAAAAATCAATCCCCGCGAAGCCTGGAATGCGCTTCGCATCCTGGCTGGGCTGGGCGGAAAAAGCCTCATTCGCCGCAATGGCCACTCGAACGATCAGCGCTGAGTTTTAGTAGCTTTCGGCCTACAACCGCCGTCGAAGCTCACTTTTGCTTAATGATCGAATGTTCGCGATCGAAACTACTTGCCCGATCCGCTCACAAGAATTAAATGTAGAAGTCTGCCTGCCACGAAAGCCTGGGGCGCCACTCAGTGGCCATCATTTGCAGTTCGAGATCGTAGGGGTCAGCATGGCCGACGGAATGCATTGCAGCCATTGCTTGTCGAGCGCGGCCCGGTTCCGCCCGCTCAAAAGCCATGATTGGTGGCTGGCACCGTTGGCCTTGCCCGTAAAGTGCCAACGCTGCCTGACGAGCTACTACTACCCAACGTTCCTGATTCCGATCAGGGCGGCCGTGATGGCCATCGGCCGAACGGTCGAACGATTTGCTCCGAAGCGGAACAAACGCAACCGCCGCCATTCGAGCGTCGAGCGCGATGCTCCGAGCGAAACGGTTCGCTGAGCGCCGAATGCTTTGTCCGTAACGATCATGGACGGGCCGCATTGCTTGATTCGTCGCGCAGCGTGCGCTTTCGTGGCCTACTTCTGCGCTCGACAATCGCGCTTGATCTCGGTTGAATGCCCACGAGTCGCAGCGGCCACGGGTGGTCTGGCTCAAAGACGAAGGCGTGGACAAGGATTTGGTTCTTGGAACACCTTGCCCACGAACGTGGCGCCAACGGGGGCGCTAGTCGCGAGCACCACTCGGGCGGCAAGAGAGAGGCCAGCGGACTGGGAACAGCGGCCAGGGCAAGCATGCTCCCCTCGCCACCAATCACCAATCACTAGCCACGATTTTGCCGCTAGTTGCCGTCTGCGGGCCGGTTCGGAGTGTCGCAGGGCTGGGAGTCACCAGGAATCGTCGGAGCCACGGGCGCAGTGTGCGATTCCTGCCCGGCCTGCATAAACGACCCCGTTCACCGGGCGTCCCGAGCGTCGCGTGCGTCCACCTGCGGACGGCCGGAGAGACTGCCATCTCTGGCTTGCCCAGCAGCCGAGGCGCTTGCCGAAGGGTTGACCACCTTCGGCAAGTACACCACTACCCCAACAAGAACGCCTCGGCTGTGAACAGCCCGGCGCCAAAGCGTGTTGCTCGTTCGAATCGAGCCGCAGCGCGGCCAGGTGCCGCGCTGCGCGCTCGATTACTTTCTGTGCTTAGGACGTTCCGTTGTCGACGTCATTTGAGGCCAAGTCGAAGCGTGCAGCGCGACGGCCGGCCGCTTGTGAATTGTTCGCATGCGGGCTAGCATGGTCGGGTTCGATCTTCCCGCCCTCCAAGCCACCCGGCCCCCTTCGAGTCCATGCACGCTACGCCCTCGAGCCCCGCGCGGCTCACCGTCACGCAATGGCTGATCTGTGCCATTGCCGCCATCGGTTTCGCCTTCGACATTTACGAGCTGCTGATGCTGCCCTTGATCGTGCGACACGCGGTCGCCGAGCTCGTCCCCGGCAGCCCGGCTCCGGGTTCGCCCGAGTTTAAATACTGGGCGAGCATGTTGTTCTACGTGCCTGCGGTCGCCGGCGGCGTGTTCGGATTGCTGGGCGGATACCTGACCGACCGACTCGGCCGTCGCCGCGTGCTCACGTTCAGCATTTTGTTGTACGCCTTCGCGGCGTTCGCGGCCGGCTTCTCGACCAGCATGCCGATGCTGCTGTTCTTCCGCTGCTTGGTGTTTATCGGCGTGTGCGTCGAGTTTGTTGCCGCGGTCGCCTGGCTCGCCGAGTTGTTTCCTGATCCGCATCGACGCGAGGCGGTGCTAGGCTACACGCAGGCGTTCTCGTCGATCGGTGGCTTGCTTGTCGCGCTGGCCAACGGCATTGCCGTGGCCTGGTCGAACGGCGCACCGGCCGAATTACTGTTTGGCATTACGCTGCCCGGATGGCAATTACCGGCGATCGAATTGCCGTCGTGGTTGATGATCGGCGGAGAGCAGGTCCGTGATCCGCACGCGCCGTGGCGGTACACGTTGATGTCAGGCCTGATCCCGGCGATTCCGCTGATCCTGATTCGACCTTTCCTGCCCGAGTCGCCGGCCTGGCAGGCCAAAAAGCAGGCCGGAACCCTGAAGCGGCCATCGATCGCTGAGCTATTTTCACCCGCCTTGCGGCGCACAACGCTCACGACCACGCTGATGTTCGCGTGCAGCTTCGGCGCAGCATTCGGCGCGATCCAGCAAATCCCGCAGATCGTGCCGGGCTTGCCCGAAGTGAAGCAAGAAATTGCGACACAAGTCGCGGAGAAACTACCCGACGAGCGCAAGGCAGCAATCCGCACCGAGATGCAGGCAGCCGGCAAGACGGACGACGATATTAAAAAGCGACTCGGGATCGAGACGCGCCGCATTGCCGGTCCGATCGAACAAGCGCAGGCATCGCACGTTACCAAGGTGCAAGAGATTGGTGGCCTTGTCGGCCGATTCGCGTTGGCAATCTTGGCGCTGATGGTTGCCAGCCGTCGCATGTTGCTGCGACTGTTCCTTGTGCCTGGCTTGGTCGCCATGCCGTTGATTTTTGCCTATGCCGGAGTCACGGGGCTGCATCAGCTCGAAATCGGCATCTTCATCGCCGGCTTACTGACCGTTGCGCAGTTCAGCTTCTGGGGCAACTATCTGCCGTTGGTATACCCGGTGCACTTGCGCGGCACGGGCGAAAGTTTTGCCGCCAACATCGGCGGTCGCCTGATCGGCACGATGTTCTTCGGCATCACGCAATACTTGGCCACCTACATGCCGGGCGATTCCGATCCCACGAAGATCGCGTACACCGCGGCCGCAATCGCGTTCACGCTGTATCTGATCAACTTCATCGGCAGTTTCTTTTTGCCCGAACCGAAGCCCGAAACGCTCAACGCCGACTAACCCCTCGAGAGCCATGGCCATGCCGCGCGCCGACCTTGTGCACGATCCGATGGATGAAGCTCTGAGCGCGGCGTCTAAGCCCCCGGCCGGCGCCATCGGGCGCGGCCAATGGATGGCCCTGGCTGCGGCGCTGTTGGGCTGGATGTTCGACGGCGCCGAGATGGGCGTGTTCTCGCTCGTGGGTCGGCCGGCGGTCAAGGATCTGATGCACAGCGCCACCGAAGGCGAAGTCGGCCTGTGGTTCAACGTCATCATGGCCGGCTTCCTGGTCGGTGCCGCGACCGGAGGCGTGCTATTCGGCTGGCTGGGCGATCGCATCGGCCGAGTGCGCGCCATGACCCTCAGCGTGCTCGTGTATGCCGTATTCACCGGCGCTTGCGGGCTCGCAGGGCAGGCCTGGCAGATTGGCGTGCTGCGGTTCATTGCTGCCTTGGGTATGGGCGGTGAATGGTCGCTCGGCGTCGCCTTGGTCATGGAAGTTTGGCCAAACCGCTCGCGAGCGTTCATGGCGGGTTTGATCGGCGCAGCAGCGAACGTCGGCTACATGCTGGTCGGGTTCATCGGCATGGGTTTGCTGGAAGTGCTGAACGACGTCGAAACCGCTCTGCACGCGATCCATCTTCCTGAGTCATGGATCGAGATGCTTGTCGCCAATAGCGGCTGGCGCGTGATGATGATGATGGGAACCGCGCCGGCCCTGTTGACGTTCCTGATTCGCATGTTCGTTCCAGAATCGGAGAAATGGGAGCACGAAAAGGAGAAAGGGACGACGTCCAATTGGGCAACTCAGGATCTGCTGGCCGTTCTCGTTGGCGTCGTCGGTCCGGTGCTCATCGTGTATCTTTGGGCTTTCGATTCCACAGGCTCAATTGCCCACGGTGTCGCGCTGCGGGTGATCGGCACATTGCTGGGATTGTTTATCGCGATTGCCGGGTACACCTATCCGGTCGCACGGTTCTTTCAGCGCCAAGCGGCACAAGACCCGACGCAGGCTAACTGGGGCCCGACCTTTGGTCGCATGTTGTTGGGAGCATGCCTCAGCGGTGTCGCGCTGCTAGGCACCTGGGGCTCGACCCAACAAGCTCCGTCGTGGATGGACAAGAAGACAGAAGCCCATTGGATCGCCGAGCGACAAATCCTGATGGATCAAGGCCGCGATGCGGAGGCAGCGGCACTCGAGCGCCCCAAGGCGAAAGAACACACCTTGGTGTGGCTGTCCCTGGGAGCGATCGTGGGCACGATCCTTGCCGCGCTCATGGGCGATTGGCTCGGTCGGCGAATGGCTTACTTCTTGTTGTGCATCGTTTCGCTGTTGAGTGTTTGGTGGATGTTTCTCGGTCGCCACGAATTCGGCCCCGGATTTCTTTTCTGCTCGTTCGTCGCCGGGGCGACCACGGCAAGCTTCTATGGATGGCTGCCGCTGTATTTGCCTGAGTTATTTCGCACGAACGTGCGCGCGACGGGGCAGGGCTTCAGCTTCAATTTTGGCCGCATTCTGGCAGCGATCGGCGTCCTGCAAGTGGGCAATCTGCTGAACCTGTTCGACAAGGATGTAACGATCGCCGGCTACACCGTG
>DASZPI010000429.1:0-2210 GCA_035550355.1 Pirellulales bacterium | reverse complement strand
ATTCCGCCAATGCGGCGCTCATCGTCGCGACGCGCTCGGGCTGTTGTGCGGCCAGATCGGTCGACTCCCGCGGATCTTTGGACACGTCGTACAGCAGTGGCGCTGCGCCGGGCTGATTCTTGCGGCCCTTCTTGTCCTTCCCCTCGACGGCATTGGTGTGCAGCTTGTAGGGCCCGTCCAGCAACGCGGCGTGCGAGTTGGCCCGCGTGATGTTACTCACAAACGGAATGGCTTTCTCGCGCTGCGTCATTCGTCGATCGAACAGCGGCAACAGATCGATGCCGTCAAGCGGCAAAACCTGCTTGATCGGAGTCGCGCCGGTCGCGGCCAGGACCGTAGGGTAAATGTCGAGGGTCGAGCACGGAACCGAACTCGCAAACGCCATCGGGATCCGCGCCGGCCACTCGACGATCCCCGGAACGCGCAGGCCGCCATCCCAAAGGGTGCCCTTGCCGCCTCGAAGGTTGCCGGTGCTCTTCGGGCCGGCTGCGCCGCCGTTGTCGCTGCAGTACCAAAATATGGTATCGTCGGCCACCTTGAGCTCTCGCAGCGCCATCCGCAACTGGCCGACACTCCGATCGATCCCGGCGATCTCGCCGTAGTAGCTCTGCTCCGATTCCGGCAGCGACCGATACGCGGCCTTATCGGCGGGCAGCGCAATGTGAGGCGTGTGCGGATTGCCATACCAAACGACGACAAGGAACGGCTTGCCGACGGCTGCCTGCTGGCACATGAACTTCAGCGCCTCGGCAGTGATCACGTCCGACCCATCGCCGTGGAACTTCTCGGGCACGCCGTTGCGCCCGAGGACCGGATCGAGATCGAAGAAGTTGTCGGCCGACACCCACTCGTCGAAGCCCAGCCGTCCGGGAGACAACGGGTCGGAGGCGAGAATCGCCCGACCCGGCGGCGTCGTGGTGTCTTTGTCCCCGTTCTTACCGTTGAGATGCCATTTGCCGAAATGCCCCGTGGCATATCCCGCGCTCTGCAGGACCTCGGCAACCGTCACCTCCTGCGGACGGATCGGTGATCCGGGCGAGAACGTGCCCATGCGGTCCGGGTGCCGACCCGTCATCACGCTGGCCCGTGTGGGCGAGCAGTTGAAGTGCGCGGTGTAGAACCGGTCGAGCCGCAGGCCGCTGGCGGCCAAGGCATCGAGATTGGGCGTCTTGAGTTCCGAGTGCCCGTTGTAGCTCGTGTCACCCCAACCTTGATCGTCGGCCATGACCAGGACTACGTTCGGCCGTTTGGGCGCGACGGCTGCATCGATGCGGAACGCTGCCGCAATCACGAACACGCTCGCGAGCGCCACAACGAGGGCGGATGGTAGTTTCATTGGTATCGACTCCATGCCATGACGCCTAGGATCGCTTCATCGGTAGGTTAGCAGACAAACCTTGTCGGACCGACAAGGTTCTTCGTCGCCGAATACCTGCCGTTGCCATCCTTCTCTGAGCGGATGCCAGCATTACGTGCGCACCGCGGCCAAGTTATACAGCGGTCGAAGGATCGGCTAGGGCGTAGTGCTCGGCTCGAGGACGGGCGTGAAGTCCAGCAGCAGCTGACTGGCGTTGTTGGCCACGAGCAACGAAAAATGCCCGCCGCCTAGATCGTGGGCGAACGCGCCGCTGATCGTCGCGGCACCGAAACTTGCGGCGTTCAGCCCCAGGTTTGCAGCGCCCGAAATACTCAGTGTGCGTGGCGCCGACCGTGACGGCGAGCACACTGCCTGCTGGCAGTAGGCCCGGCGGGAGGTGACGCCCCGCGCGGCAATGCGGCTGAGGTTCGGCGAATGCACATACTGCATGCCCATACGCCGCGAACTCGGGACGCAGGTCGTCGACCGCGATGAACAGCACATTTGGCCGCAGGCGCTGTGTCGCACCGCCCGCGAGCGCGGCGTGCGGCGCCGCAAAAGCAGCCTTCTTGCGCGAGCGCTTTTTCTTGCCTTTGACGCCCTCCGGCAGCTTCTTTTTCTGGGGCGGTGAGCCTGCCTTCCGACAGACTATGACAGCGCTCGCCGTAGCAAGTTGTGCGTGATCCGGTCGACCCGTGGATCAGGGCCGTGCGGGCGCACGTTGTGCGACCAAGGGAGCATGTGCCCTGGTGGGCTGCTCAGCCCCTGCGCCCAGAAGATCGTGGAGGCGTTGAACACGAAGTTGCCCCTTGGTCCCGGGTAGATCGTCGACGTCCATTCCGCCGGCTGCGTG
>DASZPI010000428.1:0-6814 GCA_035550355.1 Pirellulales bacterium | reverse complement strand
TTGTCGAGCATCCCAACGCCCGATGACCCGCCGGTCGTCTATCCCGATGCCGAGGTCTGGCGGCTGCTCACCGAGCGCCGCAAGAAGTACCGTTCGGTCGATTTGGCGCGCAACAACCCGGCCGAGGTGAAGATCATCAAGGCGCTGGCCGAGCCGACGGAACTCGAGTTCATCGAGACCCCGTTGCAGGACGTGGTCGAATACCTGAAGACGCGCCACAACATCGAAATCCAACTCGATCGCAAAGCGCTCGAAGAGGCCGCCCTGCCGACCGACACACCGGTGACCCGCAACCTGAAAGGAATCACGCTACGATCGGCCTTGCGCCTGATGTTGCGTGAGCTTCCGGCCGAGCTGACGTACATCATTCGTGACGAAGTGCTGCTGATTACTTCCAAGACGCAGGCCGATTTGCTGACCACCACCAAGGTATATCCCGTGGCCGACCTGGTGATCCCGATCCGCGTTACGAACCCGCTGGCCAACGGCCTCGGCGGCGGCGCTGGCGGCGGCATCGGCGGCGCTGGCGGCGGCATGGGCGGCGGGATGGGTGGCGGCATGGGCGGCATGGGCGGCGGAGGTGGCTTTGGCGGCGGCGGCGGCATGTTTGCCGTCGACGACCTGCGCCTGTCGAACAAGCCTGCTGCGAAGCCAGCCGTCGAGCCAGCCAAGGCTGCGCCTGCCGCAGCCAACGCCACGGCAGCCCCGGCCAATGTTCCGAACCGGGCGGTTCCCACGACGGTTGCTCCGAAAGTCGAGCCAGCAGCAGTTCAAGCGCCAGCCGCGCCGCAGCGACCCGAGCCGATCACCCTGGCTCCAGCCGCTGGACAAGACCTGCAAGCCGCATGGGACGCTCACTTTGCCACTCACGAAGAATCATCGGCCGATGTTCGCGAGAGCGTCCGACGGGCGATGGCGGCTGGTCATCCCGAAACGGTCATCGCGATCATCCATGCCGCGCTCAAGCACAACCAAGGGCAGCCTTGGATGTATGAGGCGCTGGGATTGGCCATGCAGGCCAACGGCGCGATGCCCAGCGAAATCGAGCGCGCCTTATTGTCGGCGCTCGATCTCAATGCCCGGGCCGGCGACATGATGAACGTTGCCGAGTACATGGCCCGCTCGATGCCGGGCAATCGGCCGATCGAGCTTCGCGCGTTGAAGCTGTACCACCAGGCGTACTTGCTCGAGCCCGGTCGCGTTGAGCCGCTTGTGCAAGGACTAGCGCTGGCTCAGCGGTTAAACGATCTGGCTGGCATCAAATGGACAACGACCGGAATCTTGTCGCAGTCGTGGCCGAAGAATCAGCAGCAGATTGCCGAATTAGCCAATCGTGTTGCTTTGGCGGCCTACCAACAACTAAAGAATGAAGGCAAGTTGGCCGAGGCCGGCGAGTTCAAGCAAGCGATCGACGATGCGCAGGTACGAGACTGCGTGATCACCGTCTCGTGGACCGGCGATGCCGATATCGATCTGCTGGTCGAAGAGCCGTCGGGCGCCGTTTGCTCGTTCCGCAATCCACGCACCACGGGCGGCGGCATGATGCTCGGCGACAGCGCCGCGTCGACCGATGATCGGTCGTCGACCGTCACCAGCGAAAGCTATGTTTGCTCGCAGGCGTTCAACGGCACCTACAAAATGTTGCTGCGTCGCGTGTGGGGCAAGCCCACGGTCGACCGCGTGACCGTCGAGTATCGCGTGCATCGTGGCACGCCGAATGAAAACGTTTCGCGCAAAACGATCAGTCTCGTCGATGGTGAAGCGGTGGCAGCGTTCGAGTTGCAGAACGGTCGCCGACAGGAGCCGCTCGAGCAGGAGAAGGTCGCCAACGCCGTTGCCGGTCAACTGGCCGTGGGCCGCGCTATTCTCGCGCAACAACAGCAGAACCAGGGCGTGCTCGCCCAGCAGATGAATCAGCAACTCAACAACTTAAACGACACCGGCGTGCTCGGCGGCTATTTCGGCGGCGCGGGACGGTTTATGCGCGGCGCCGTTGGGTATCAGCCGGTCATCATCACCTTGCCGACCGGTACGAATTTCTCGGCAACCACGGTCGTCTCGGCCGATCGTCGTTACGTGCGCGCCACCACCACGCCGTTCTTCTCGACGATCCCTCAGGTCAACACGTTCAATTACTCCGCGGGTACCAGCGGAACCAGCAACGGTGCGACCGGCTCGACCGGCGCGGGAACGTAATCCAACGAACCGACCTCGTCTGGCGTCGGCTGATTCGCAGCCGAGGCCTCGCTGCTGGCTGCGGCGCCGTTTGAAAGAAAGTCGCGTGCAGTTGCGTGCCCGCCAACGAAATTAGCCCTGGACGACCGAGGGGAGGCCGTCCAGGGCCATGCTGACGTCTGGCGATGGCAAGATGAAAATGCCATCAGCGCGGGCGTTATATTAGATTATTAGGCGGACCACTACAAGGTGGTAGTGTGGTTCTGCGGATTTTGCCTCGCGCGAACCTTTGGGTCTCGCATCAAGCCGGGATGGATATCCAGGTCGAGCTCCTCGAACCATCCCGCGCGAAACCGCTCCCAGGCCAATGCTCCCATCACGGCGTTGTCGGTGCACAAATCGCGGCGAGCGATGTGTAGTTGGAAACCATGGCGACGGGCTGCAGATTCCAGCGTCGAGCGGATCGCTGCGTTGGCGGCGACGCCGCCCCCGACGCAAAGCGTTTGGTAGCCCGTGGCGGTCAGGGCGTGCACCGCCTTGGCTACCAGCACATCGACCACCGCTTGCTGAAAGCTCGCCGCCAGGTCGGCCACCGTGCGGTGTTCGAGCGTCGCGCGCTTCTCGACGACTCCTGCGGGCAGCGCGTAACGGACCGCGGTCTTCAGTCCGCTGAAGCTGAACTCCAACCGCGCGGGTTCATGCAGGAACGACCGCGGAAATGCGTACGTACTCGGGTTTCCCGCGCGCGCTGCCGCTTCGATTGCCGGCCCGCCGGGATAGGGCAGCCCGAGCAAGGTTGCGACCTTGTCGAACGCTTCGCCGGCGGCGTCGTCAATCGTTCCCCCGAGCAACTCGAAGGTCAACGCATCGTCGCAGCGGAACAAGCTCGAGTGGCCGCCGCTGACGACCAGCCCCACGCACGGAAAAATCGATTCCGGCTCGCCCAGTTGGCAGGCATACAGATGCGCAAAGACATGATTGATCGCCACCAGCGGCAAGCCCAGCGCGAGCGCAAGACTTTTGGCCGCGGAAAGTCCGACAAGCAACGATCCGGCCAAGCCCGGCGTGTTGGCGACGGCAACGCAGTTAAGGTCGGTCAACGCGACCCCGGCTTGGGACAGCGCCTGATCGACGACCGGCACGATGCGATCAACGTGCGCGCGCGAAGCCAATTCCGGAACCACGCCCTGGAATCGGCGATGGATCGCTTCCTGCGAAGCCACTGCGGCGCCGAGCACCGCCAGATCATCGCGAATCACCGCGGCCGCAGTTTCATCGCAAGTGGTTTCGATCGCCAGAAGCAGCATGGAGCGAAACCGCCGACGGACCAGCTCACGAAGTTCTGTCTTCGTCGAATTTGGTGTTCAAGTACTCAAGGGCCTTTTGCAGCTGGCGGTCGACGAACTCCGTTTTCTTCTTCTCGGCCGACTTGCCTTTTGCGGCCGACGTGACCGGTTTCACCGCGCTGCCGCTGGCAGGCGCTTGATCCGATTTGTCGGGATTTGCAGCAGGCTGCTCCGCGCCTTCGCGATCTTCGTTGGTCGAGTTGCCCGAAGACTTCTGGTCCGAAGACTTCGTGGCTTTCTCGCCTGGGGTGGCCTCTTTTTTCGGCGCGTCGAGCCTGTCGGTCTTGTAGTGGTTGACCAGCAGGATATCGCGGTCGCGGCGATAGCGCAGCAGATCGGCAGTTTCGGTATCCGAAAGCTTGATGTCGTAGCCCTTGTCGGGCGTGACACCCCACTCGTCGGTTTCCTTGGCGTCGGGAAAGCGGTGGATGTTTTTTCCGCTCGGCCGCCAATAGCTTGCCGTGGTGAGCTTTAGCGCGCTTTTGCCGTCTTCCAGGTCGATGACGTTCTGCACGCTGCCTTTGCCCCAGGTTCGCTCGCCGATGATGATCGCCCGATGGTGATCCTGCAGGCACGCCGAAACAATTTCGCTGGCGCTGGCGCTGTAGCGATTCACGAGCACTGCGATCGGAAAGCCTTCGTAGGTGCCGGCGCGACGCGCCCGCACTTCGCGCGGCGCGGTGTTGCGACCGACCGTCTTGACGATCAAGCCTTCGGAGACGAACAGGTCGGCAATGTCGGTGGCGCTCTTCAAAAGGCCGCCGGGGTTGAAGCGCAGGTCGATGATCAGCCCCCGCAGCTTTTCCTTGCGCAGCTGCTTCAGCGCCGCCTCGAGATCGTGCGCCGTATCGCGGCTGAATGAGGTGATGCGGATGTAGCCAATGTGTTTATCGTGGTCGAGCATGTAGTCCCAACTGTCGTCGGACTTGCGCATGTCGCCCAGCACCGTTTCGACATGAATGATCTCGCGTTCCAGTTTCACGTCGCGTTTCTTGCCGCTCGCGGTGCTCACCGCCAACTCGACCCCTGTGCCCGCTTCGCCCTTGAGTAGCTTGACGGCGTCGTCAATCGATACGCCCGCGGTCGGTTTGCCGTTGATTGCCACGATGGCGTCGCCCGCCTGCAGGCCGGCCCGATATGCGGGGCTGCCGACCAGCGGGCTCAGGATCTTCAGTTGTCCGCCTTCCATCGTAATTTGAATGCCGATGCCGCCGAACTGGCTTTCGACGCTGGTCTTAAATCGGCTGATCTCTTCCGGGCTGATGTAATTCGAGTACGGATCGAGCTTGTCGAGCACCCCGCGGATCGCCGCTTCCATCAGCTCGCGGCGATCGACATCCTTGACGTAGTTCTGCTCGACCTGGTGCATGGTGTCGGCAAACACCTTGTACAGCTCGAAATACTCGTCATCGGCGGCGCGGCGAGCGCGAGCGGCATCGTCTTCCGACTTGGTCGTAGCCGCCGGCTTTGCCGGGGCTTGATCGGCATCGGCCGCTTTCTCGTCGGCGGCGCCTCGACTTGCCGCGAACGCGATCGAAACGCCAAGTACCAGCCCCCACCAGTGCGCTCGTGCCGCCATCGTCGTTCATCGCCTCCGCGCTCAGCCCCGTTTCGTTCGTTCCATCGATTATAGAAACGCCCGCTTTTCGCGGCAAGCAAGCCCGCGGCAGCAACTTACGCCGAACTCGTCGATTGCGGCACTTGATCGGGGCTCAACCCGCTCGTCGCGCAGCTTCCGCTTACGTGGTAGACCCAGGCAGGCGGCATGTTGACCCAAACCCATTCGCGCCGCGCCTGCCCGTCGATAAGCAATTCGTTCACAACCCGGCTGATCCCCTGCATTCGCTCGCGGTCCGACGGTCGGCCCACCACGCATCGTGCCCGACGGATGGCCATGTACTCGAAGAACGATAACACTCCGTTCGGCGCCAGCAGCCTGCGGAACGTTGCGATGATGTCGGCCACCTGTTCGATCGAAAAGTTATTCAGTGGCAACCCCGACACGATCACGTCAAACCGCACCGACGGATCAAGGTTTTCGAGCCGGTCGTGGACAATCTCGGTGCGCGGCGCCGCCTCCTTCCATGCCGGATCGTTGGCGAATCGCGCGCGCAAATGTGCGACAAACGTGTCGTTCAGTTCCACGAGCGTCAGGCGATCGTGCGGCGCAAGCCGTGTCACCAGTTGCTGCGTCACGGCGCCCGTTCCGGGTCCAACCTCGAGCACCGCGCGCCGCTGCGGCGCGGGGCCTGGTTCGGCCAAGGCACGCGTCAGCGCTTTGGCCAACCATCGGCTGCTCGGCGCCACCGCTCCGGTCGTCTGGTAGTTGCGAACGAACTCTCGCAAGAAGACGGTGTGATGCGACGGCACGGTTAGCGGACTCCATAACGGGGGTCCGCAATCTACCACGCCCCACGGTCGATCCATAGTTCGAATCGCCGTCGGCCTGTGACGCGCCATTGCTCGGCGACTATAGTAATCGTTCCGCCCGATCTCACCCCCGTCGCCCGCCTTGTCGCCCCCGCTTCGCCGTCTGGAGTTGTTTCGATGGGCAGACTGCTTGCTGCCGGAATGTCGGTTTCGATTTCACTGTTGCTGGTCCGCGGCCTGATCGCCGCCGAGCCGACAGGCGCTCCGGTTCGCGTTCGGCTGGTGCTCGATTGGCCTGCCGCCGCGGCCGACGACATTGAGTTCCCGGTCTACTCCGGCCTGTCGCTTCCGCAGAGATTGGCGACGTCGGTCGAATCGGTTGCCGTGGTCGATCACCACGGGCGCACGGTCGCTTGCGGGCACGAGGCGTTGTCCCACTGGCATGCCGATCGATCGTTGAAGTGGGTCGGTTTGCATTTCCTCGCCAGGAAGGGCGCCCAATACTTCGCTGTCGTTGGCAATGATCCGGGCCCACCGGCTGGCGGCCTGCGGATCGAAAACCGTGTCGGCGCACTTGTGGTCGATTGCGGCGTCGCTCGATTCTCGCTTCCGCATGTCGGTGCATTGTTCGGCGCGGTCAGCGTCGCCGGCCGAGACCTGTTGGCCCGCAACGCTGCCTGCCTGATCGTAAAGGATCAGCACGGCCGAGTTGCCGACGAGACACGCGGCACGGCGAGCGAGGCTCCGCAGGTCGAGTTCGCCGACGGGCAATTCGCGGTGGTTCGTCGCGAGGGGACGCTGCAAACCGCCGAAGGAGTTCGACTTGGAAGGTACGTCGTGCGGCTCGAATTCCAGGCGGGCAGCGCGGTTGTGAAGCTGCAGCACAGCTTCATCAACACCGAAGACACCAGCGAGCTGCAATA
>DASZPI010000427.1:0-3688 GCA_035550355.1 Pirellulales bacterium | reverse complement strand
CAGACGCCGACCGAACCGCGGTCGACCGAACTGAGGTCGACCGCGACATCGATCGCTGCGCGGTCGATCCCCCCGGCGTGACGATTCTCAAGCCGCTGTGCGGCGCCGACGACGATCTCGAGGCGAACCTCGAATCGTTCGCGGCCCTCGAGTATCCGCGGTTGCAGATTGTTTTGGGGGCTGCCGACCGCAACGACCCAGCCTTGACCGTGGCGCGCGCCGTGTTTGCGCGACATCCCGAGGTGGATGCCAAGGTCGTGGTTCTCGACCACGTGCACCAGCTTCCCGCACAAGCCTTTAACCCCAAAGTCAAAAACCTCGCGGGATTGTATGCGCATGCCGCTTACGACCTGTGCCTGATCAGCGACAGCAACGTACGCGTGCGGCCCGATGAGATCCAATCACTGGTCGCGCCATTTGCCGATCCCAAGGTCGGGCTGGTCTATCAACCGGTGGTCGGTGTGGGCGAACAAACGATTGCGGCAGCGATCGAGAACCTGAAGCTGACCACCTTGAGCGGGCACTTGATGGTGTTCGTCAAGCAACTCACCGGCTGGGACGTGGTGATGGGCAAGGGGATGATGTTCCGCCGCGAAGCGCTCGACGACATCGGCGGCTTCCAACGCGTGGCGAACGTCGCCGCCGAGGATTATGTGTTGGGCGTAGCGCTGGCCGAAGCCGGCTGGAACGTCGCGCTCGCCTCGGTGCCGGTGCAGGCCGTCCACACGCGCTGGTCGTGGCGAGGCGTGATCAATCGCACATACCGCCATGCCGCGATGCGCTGTCGGCTATGCACCTGGTCGTATCCCATCGAGTTGGGCGGCAACCCGGTGTTCTTGGCTACGCTGGGCGCATTGATTTTCGGCTTAAGCTGGGTGCCGTACCTGGTGATCACGGTCGTGTTGAAAACGATGATCGACGCACGCGCTTGCCAATTGCTGCGCGGGCAGAAGCTCTCAATCCGTGATCTGCTGTTGCTGCCGGTCAAGGATCTGCTGTTCGGCATCGTTTGGCTGCCGGCGATTTTTGGTCGCACCGTGCGCTGGCGCGGCAACACCCTGCGCTTGGGGTGGGGCACCGTGCTGCGACCGGTCGGCAGTCCCCCGATCGAACCGGTCCGGCCGACCACGCGCCATTTGCCACGCCGTACGAAGCGGAAGACCACGGTCTCGCGATAACTGGCGGTTCAGGCGGTAGCCGCGCGGTTCAGGCGGCGCGCCGTTTCCCGGCCTGTTGTTTTTCGGCGCCGAAGGCCGGCAGGATGTGCGGCTCGGCTTCGTCCAGGCTGTCGGCCGGCTGCACGTAGGCCAGGTTGCTCACGAACTGGCGTGCCGAGTTTTGCCAACTATATTGCAGGGCCAAGTCGCGACAGCGCTGTGGATCGTGATCGGCCAAGGCCCGGTCGATTGCGGCGCCCAAATTGCTGCTCAAACAGCCGACGCCGTCGCCTTGCAAAATATCCGCCGGCCCTTGCACGGGGTAAGCGGCAACCGGTACGCCGCAGGCCAAGGCCTCGATCAGCACCAGCCCGAACGTATCGGTGATGCTGGGGAACACAAAGACGTCGGCATCGGCATAGGCTCGGGCCAACGGTTCGCCCGACAGCACGCCGACGAAGCGCGATTGCGGATACCGCCGCTCGAGATCGGCGCGCGCGGCGCCATCGCCGACCAGCACCTTGTCGTAATCACCGGCGCACTCGAGGAACTTTTCCAAGTTCTTCTCTTTCACGATCCGTCCGACGTACAGCGCGACCGGTCGGCTGCGCGGCGTTTTTGGCCGCGGCCGAAACAGGTCGGTATCCACTCCGCCCGACCAGACGCGCATCGGTTGCGTGAAGCCGTGGGCCAACAGCTTGTCGCGCATCCGCGGCGTGTTGACCATGATCGTCGACGAGTGGCGATGGAACCAACGCATGTAGCCGTAGATGATCCGCTGCGAGATCGGCAGATGGCGTGGCAGCGTGGCAGGGAAGTCGGTGTGATGCCAGGTGGTGAACGGCACGCGGTTGTGCGTGCAGTAGCGGCGCACGGCCAACCCCAGCGGACCTTCGGTCGCCACGTGAATGGCGCCCGGTTCGAAGCCGCGCAGCATGCGATTGATGCGCGGGCGATTCAGGCCATGGGTCAGCTCCAAGTCGTTGAACCCGGGAATCCGAATCGGTCGGAACAAATACGGGTGGATCACCTCGACGTGGTGTCCCCACGAGCAGAGGGTGTCGACGGTGCGCTTCAGCGTCCGCACCACCCCGTTGATCTGCGGTTCCCACGTATCGGTCGCAATCACGATCGTGCGATTCATGCCAGACGTTCCGTCGCTTGCGTTTTGCCGTGCGCTAACCCCGCCTCGACACGAGACTTGGGCGGCAAACGCTACCAGCAGTCCACCGCCAAGGCAATCGCAGTTTGTTAGTCCTGCGGAAGGTGCGGTATTTGGCGGTTAGCGCGCCCGCCGATCGGCATGCTTTCTGCTCCCTTTAGCCAGGGATCGCTGCGTACGTTCCGAAACCAGTGGAGGTGGTTGCCCCATGCTGCTCGACGGACGCCAGCGAGTCGTCATCGACCGACTGGAGCCGGAGCTCGACGGCGGGCGCTTTGCTATCAAGCGCGTCGTAGGCGACGAGCTACGGGTGCAGGCGTTTGCGGTGGTCGATGGCCACGATCTGGTGGCGGCACGGTTGGTCGTTACGCCACCAGGCGGCGGGCAGCCGTTGGCCATCCCGATGATCTCCGCCGGGCAGGATCGCTACGAGGCCGCGCTGCGGCTGACCGAAATCGGCCGCTGGACCTACACGGTCGAAGCCTGGGTAGATGAGTTTCGCACCTGGCAGCGAGGGGTGGAAAAAAAGTTGGCCGCGAACCAGCCGGTCGATGTGGAACGGCAAATCGGCCGAGCGCTGCTCGAACGGGCGCGCACGATCGCCGATCCTGTAGCGGCGGCGCAATTGGATCGCGCCCTCGAATCGCTGCGCTCGGAGCAGGGGATCGCCGCGGCGCTCGACCCCGCATTGGCCGAGTTGCTCGCCGTGCATGGTCCGCGGCGACACGCGACGCGCTACGATCGCCCGCAGGCGGTGGTCGTCGATCCGGTGCAAGCGCGCTACAGCAGTTGGTACGAGTTCTTTCCGCGCTCGATGGCCGACGCCCCGCGCCACGGCACGTTCCACGATTGCATCGAACGGCTGCCGCAGATTGCCGCGATGGGTTTCGACGTGCTGTATCTGCCGCCGATCCATCCGATCGGCCGGTCGTTCCGCAAAGGAAAAAACAACGCACCGGCCGCCGAGGCCGGCGACGTCGGCAGCCCTTGGGGGATTGGCGCGGCGGAAGGCGGTCACACCGCGGTGCATCCGCAGTTGGGAACGCTCGACGACTTTCGCCGGCTGGTGACCGCGGCGCGCGAGCGGAAGATCGACGTCGCGCTCGATATCGCGTTGCAATGCTCGCCCGACCATCCTTGGGTGCGGGAGCATCCGCAGTGGTTCAAACAGCGCCCCGACGGCACGATCCAGTACGCCGAGAACGCGCCGAAGAAGTACCAGGACATTTACCCGCTGTGGTTCGAGACCGACGATTGGCAGGCGCTGTGGCAGGCGTTGAAGGGGGTGTTCGAGTTTTGGATCGAGCAGGGAGTGCGCGTGTTCCGGGTCGATAACCCTCATAACAAGCCGTTCGCGTTCTGGCAGTGG
>DASZPI010000426.1:0-2772 GCA_035550355.1 Pirellulales bacterium | reverse complement strand
GTCGGCATCTTTGACCAGCACCAGCAGTTCGGTCCCTTTGCGCACCGCGCCGCCGGTCGGTTGCGTCGAAACCGAAATCTTGGGCGGCGAGCCGTCGAGGATCACCTGGACAAAATCCTTATCCGGATCACCGCCGCCGACGAACATCTGCGCCCCGATTTCAACGCGCGTGTTGGCCAGGCCCAGCGGCTTGAGGTTGAGCTTGAAATCGTGCACCGAATTATCGACCTTCAGCGCGCCGTCGGGCCCCAACTCGTCGAGAAACACTTCGAGCTGACGGTCGCTCGTCAGGCGCACGGTTCGCGAATCGCCAATCGAGCGGTCAAGCTGCGCGTCGACGCCAAGCTCGACCACGTCTTTCGGATCGACGAATGCGTCGGACGGCGCGTCGACCTGCAATTCGACCGGCAATTCGGCACGCGGCGCCAAAAATGCGTCGCCTTCGTGCGGCGACGCGATGTGGACGTAGCGCATATCGCGCAGCGGTCGCAGATGGTCGGTCGTGTTGCCGCAATTGACTCGCCACACGAAGGCCCGCGGATAACCATCGACCGTGAGCCGCACATTGACGTTTCGACCTGCATCGGGCGGCACATCGGCGAATAGTCGCGCCTCGTACTGCGGCGGCGCGACCTCGGCCTCGGCCTGCATGGCCGCGCCCGAATCGAGCTCGGTGCCCACGTTCCACAGTACGCGGCTACCACCGGGCGGAAGACGATCGAGATCGGGCTTGCCATCGCCGTCGAAATCCCAGGGACGCACGACCAGCTTCAATCGCCCTTCGAGCCGATCGTATGCCGCCTCGGCGTCGAGGTACTTGCGCGGCGGTTGCGCCGAGAAGTCGATCCATTTCACCCAGCGCCGCTCGGGCCGCGCCAAGTCGGTCAGCACACACACCAGGCCATGTCCCAGTGCCACCCGCTGCTTGGCGTCGGCCGGCGGAGGCGCTGCCGGCGCAGGCGCGGCTCCCGCAGCCGGTGGCGCGACAGGCGCCGCAGCGCCCGGCGCCGGAAAGGGGATCGGCACCGGCTCGCCACTGGCCGGCAGGGCAAGCTCCTTGATCGTTGCCAGCGGCTTGAAGCCAGCTTGCGGCCAGTCGGTCGGGTTGGCTGGCAGTTGATGCAATCGACCAGCGCCCTCGGCGGTGGTGCTCATCACCACGAGTTGAACTTTCTGAGGCCGCTGCGATCGATTGACCAACGCCAGCCGATAGGTCGTCGGCCGATTCGGGAACAACGACAGTGCCAGCACGTTTTCGTCGTCACCAATCCACGGCGGTGCGAGCTGGGAACCATTGACGGTGCCGCGTGCGCCATCGGCGGCCAGATCGATGCGGTCGGGCGCGGGGATGCCGATCTCGACGGCCCGCGGGAACTGCTTGCCGGCAATCTCGAGGGTCGCCTGCAGCCGCACTGCCGGGCGTCCTTCGACCTTCGCGCGGGCTTCAAAGCTCAACACGCCGCTGCCGCGATCATCGAGCGCCAGCGAAGGACGGTCGGGGCGCACCAAGGGCAGCACCGGCGTTCGGCTGCCAGGCAAACGTACTTCCAGCTGCGAGGCATCGAAGTCGAGCACGGCCCAGACGTCGCCCGGCAGGCCCAAATCGGACTGCACGGTGAAATCGATCTCGGTCCACTCGTCGCTGCGCAGATCGACGCGCGCCGGCGATTGGACTGCCAACTGCGGCTCTTTGGCAACTTGCGGAATCGGCGCGACCGCCACCTGGGCATCGACCAGCCGTGCGTCGCGGGCATCGATCAATCGCAGCAACCGCTCGGTGCCTTGACGCGAAGCAGTGCGGTCGGCCGCGGGCAATCGGTTTGCCGCACGGAACGATTCATTCACCCGCGTCGGCAATTGTTGGTAGGCGCGTTCGACCAGCACTCCCAGCTCGGCCAGCGCCTGCCAGGCCTCGACGTCGCCATCGGGCCCTCCGCGCCGGCTGGCTCCGCTGTCGAGCGGAGCCAGCGCGCGCTCCATTTCGCTGACATCGATTCCGCCCCAGCGAAGCAGCGCCAGTTCGAGCGACACCTGCCGCAACAGCGCCTCCCAGCGTCGACCGTCGAACGCGGGTGACGGTTGCGACGAGGCATCGGCGCGTTGGCCGAAATTCGGCGGCGGCGACTCTGATTTCGGCAAGGCCTCAAGCAGCTTCTGCCGTTGAGTTGCCGATAACAGCGTCGTCGCCAGCAAGCCTTCGATCCGCTGCGTGTGCCCGGGCTTGCGCGGATCGCGCGACAACAGGTCCGCCTCGGTATTCAGCCGCGCATCGATGGCAGCCATCAAGTCGCGCAGGTTGCGCTGGTCGCCCGTCAGCGCGTCGCGCAAGGCGCGAGGGTCGCTTACCGGGCTCGTGCCGCCGGTACGCAGATCGTCGAGTCGCCGCGACAAGGTCGCGATGCCGGCCAAGAGCTTGCGCAGATCGTCGGCCGCCACGGGATTGCCGCCCGTGACCACGACCGCGCGGCCAAGCCAGCGCACGGCATCGATCGCGCGGAAGGCGGCGTCGTTGCGCATTTGCATCGCCTTGCGCACGTCGAGCGGCTCGCGATCGTACGCGGGTCGCAGATCCACGGCAAACCGCTGCCGCGCAGCCGCCACGCGATCGGCAATTGCCAGGCTGCTGCGCCCTGGGTTCGCGAGGCTGTTGTTCTTTAGCAAATCGCCGAGCAACAAGACATTCTTCTGCAGGTCGTCGGCGAGTTCGCCGCGATCGAATGCCGCGCCCGCGCGCCAGCGAAGTTCGTAGGCCAGAATCAGCTCCTGGAACTC
>DASZPI010000425.1:0-2081 GCA_035550355.1 Pirellulales bacterium | reverse complement strand
CTGGGCCAAATGGTCGCCACGGTAACTTCGCCCAACTGCGCGGGCGCAACTCCTGCGATCGCTTGCTTCATCGGTTTCGTCCCCGGCCGGTTCAGATTGAACAGAGCTTAACCGTGAAATTGCGGCTGCACCAGTGGTCGCCCGGCAACCCGACGACTGCTAGACCGCACCGCGGGCCGTTGGATACGATTACATCATGGAACCGCCGATTGATCCGACCACGCACGAGACGCCGCCACACGTGCCATCCTCGGCGCATTCGACCAAACCGCCCTACGATTACACTGCGCCGGAGCCGGATGTTCCGCCGCGGCTGAACATTGCCGACCGCCTTTGGTTGAAGGTGCGACCTTATGCGGAGCGCGTCTGGGTCATTCTTCGTGTTTGGGCGCCCATTCTGGCAACACCGATTTTTCGTGAACGGCAGGTCGTGTATCCTGCGCGCGACCATCGTGAATCGGGAGTTTGGCACGTTGTCCTGCCGCGCCAGTGCAGCGATTGCGGCCGGCCCGAGGTTGGGGGATCCAGGCAGTTCGAAGCGACGGTGCGAAATTTCGAGTCGCCGGTAGCCATCGCCGCCGCGGCATTCGGTAGTTTTATATTCTTCGTTCTCGCCGCCGAGTGGTTGAGCTCGAATTTCTGCATGTGGTTGGCCATCGCGTCGCTCGCCGGCGGAGCGGTGTTCGTGTTCGTGAAAAGCTGGTCTGAAGATGCGCAGATCGTGGCCTGGGGCTGCGACCTCCACCTGCCCACGCTCGCCGCTCCGGACCTCGTCCCGCGCGAAGACGAACTGCATGTGCTTGTCCCCTCGCCCAAGACGGCGGCCGCGGCGCGAGTCGATCTCGAGGTCCGGCGGCGGTCGAAAGTCGAGCCCGATCGTGCTGAGCCAGTGTTCCGCTCGCCCCCAGCTTCCCGACCGGCGCCAGCGGTTCGTCCATCGATTCGCCCTGGCGACATGCCCCCGGTAGCGCCTCCGCAACCCGATCCGAAGGGTTATCGTCGCGAAGAATTGCCGCCCATCAAGCTCGACGAATAGAGCCATCAGATCCAAATTCGGAACCGACGGTCGCGGTCGGGGTTCTATTGGCAGAATCGCGCCCCAATCGGTCTATCGGCGAGAACTCGGAATGGCACGCGTTGCCTGCACTGTTTTGATCGGGACATGCTTCGGGTTAACGGTTGTTGCGCACGTTGGCGCATTTGAAGTCAAGGCAGCAGTCAAATCGGTCGATCCTGCGGGCCGAACGTTGGTCGTTGCCAGCCCCGGCGGTGACCGACATTTGCGGATCCCAAACGACGCGACGATCGTCGATTCAGCAGGCAACGCGCTTGCCGGCGGGCTCTCATCGCCTCGACTCGTCGAGGGCGCGCAACTCACGATCACGGCCGAGCGCGTTGAGAACCGGCCCGTGGTGCGTTCGATCCGCTTAGGCAACCAAGCGGCCAGCGCGCCCGCCCGGATCGAGGGACGGCCGCAGCAGCAAGACACGTCGATGCTTGTTCCGCTGACCGATCTGGGGGCAGGCGTGTATCAGGGATACAGCGGTGGCCTGTACCCGGACGGCAAAAACGTTCGACCTGCTGGGCACGAACACGCGGGCCTCGCGCTGGCTCGCAACGTTCAACCGCTCGATTCCGATGGGCGGCCGAGCCTCGATGGCAAGATCGTGCTGCTAGGCATTGGCTTCAGCAACACGGTGCAGGCGTTTGAGGGTTTTAAGGAAGTCGCCCGCAACGATCCGCACGTCGACCCTCATGTGGTGCTGGTTAATGGCGCGCAAGGGGGTATGTCGGCTTACAACATTCAAGCCCCCGACGACGGCGCTACCGGCACGCGCTATTGGGCTTGGGTCGACACGGCGCTCGAAAATGCCGGCGTCACTCGCAAGCAAGTGCAGGCCATCTGGATCAAGCAGACCGATCCCGCGCCGCACGAGGGAGGTTTTCCGAAGTACGTCGAAACACTCGAGGGCGAGTTGACGCGCATTGTGCGGCTGCTGCCAGCGCGGTTCCCCAACGCCAGGCTGGTGTACTTTTCGAGCCGCACCTACGGCGGTTGGGCGAAAAGTCGTCCCGATGGT
>DASZPI010000424.1:0-1826 GCA_035550355.1 Pirellulales bacterium | reverse complement strand
ATCCGCAGCAGTGGGCGTCGATCGTGCGGGCCATGCCGTTGCGGTTGCGACCCGAAGTGCTGATGTCACCGATGGTGCCGGCCTGGCTGACCAGCGGTTTGATGCTGGTTTGCGCAACACTGTGCTACCTGGTGGCACGCGAGACAACACGATCGACAGGCCACCGATGCCGCATATTCCGAGGGTTAGCCCTTGGATTCGTGGTGCTTTCGATGCTGGAATTTCCCATGATTCGTCAATGGGTGCTGTTGGAGCGCGGCCTGACCGCGGGAACATTCGAGGCCGGTACCCTGGCCATCGGTGCGATCAAGACCGCGACATTGCTCGTAACCGTTTGGGCGTTGCTCTCGCGGCTGTCGGCCATTTACGCCGAGCGCGCCGTTCCGGGGGCCACGTGATCTTTTCGTAAACGCGCCACCGGCCTAGAATTCCGTCGCTCATGAGTGTGACGGAATCGCCACTAGCTGTGTCCAACCAGTTGTGGCATCTGGTCGGAACTGTTTTCGACGCCGAGGGCTTCGATGCCGTGGCGACCAGCCTACGGGCTGGTCACGGGGCCACGCTCGACGGAGTCCGGGGCTCGGCGAGCGCGCTGGTGGCGGCCGCATTGGCCGAACGCTGCAGCTCGACTTTGGTTGTCGTCTGCGCGCACCCGGGCGACATCGACGATTTTGTCGACGACCTGGCGGTCTTCACGCCTCGTGCCGCGCTCAAGTTTCCTGCCTGGGAAGCGCTGGATGCCGAGTGCAAATTCGGCGACGAGCTATGTGGCGATCGGCTCAGGGCGCTGAAATCGCTGGCCGCGCCGCAGGCGTCCAGAATCTTGGTCACCAGCATTCAAAGCCTGGTGCAGCCGGTCCCGACGCCCGAGCGAATTGTCGGGGCGACGCGCCGACTGGCCGTTGGCGAAACGCTCGACGTCGAGGCCCTGGTGCGCTGGCTGATCGAGCAGGGATTTCAAAGCACCAGCGCCGTGGCACTGCCGGGCGAGTTGTCGATCCGCGGCGGGATTCTCGACTTGTTTGCGCCCGACTGGCTCGACCCCGTGCGGATCGAATTGTTCGGCGACCAGATCGAATCGATCCGTCGGTTCGAGGTCAGCGCTCAGCGCAGCCTCGAGGTGCTCGACTCGATCGCGATAACCGCTTTGGGGCCAGCGAGCGGTGACCGCGCGCATTTTGCCGACCATCTGCCTTCCGGCAGCTGGTTCATGCTGCTCGAGCCGGGCGAGCTGGAAGAAGAAGGGCGGCATTACCTGGGCCGGGTCGACGATCCCGCCGCCTTTCACACGGTCAGCGGTGCGCTAAGGAGCGTGTATCGGTTCCCGTCGGTTACGGCGGCGAGCTTATCGATCGCGTCGATGGAAACGACTTGCCGGCTGAAGATGGAAAGCGTCGAGCGATTCAGCGGCGATATCGCCAAGGTGCGCCACGAGCTCGACACCACCGGCATCGGCCAGCAGGTGTATATCGTCTGTCAGACCGAGGCCGAGATTCATCGCCTCGGCACGCTGTGCGCCGAAACCCAGTTGGCGCGCGAAGGCAAGCTGCACTTCCTGCTCGGTCGGCTGCGCGCGGGTTTCCGGCTGGTCATCGAGCGGATCGTGCTGATTAGCGGCAACGAACTGTTCCATCGCGCCGACGTTGCGCGCCCTACGCGCAGGCGCCTGGGGCGCGTGATCGACAGCTTCCTCGAGTTGCGCGAAGGCGATTATGTCGTGCACGTGGCACACGGCATCGGCAAGTATCGCGGCCTGAAGCTGGTCGAAGTCGAAAGTCAGACCGAAGAACATTTGGAGCTCGAATTCGATGGCGGCACGAAGTTAT
>DASZPI010000423.1:0-2617 GCA_035550355.1 Pirellulales bacterium | reverse complement strand
GACCTTGTCCCGGCTGCGGCGGTATGGGCTCAACCGTTTTGTACGGCCAGGCCAGCATGAGCACGCTGCGCACCCCCGATAGCACGTGCTCGGGATGAGCGTAAGCGGCCGCACGGTCGGGCAGATATTGCATCTGTCCGGCGTAGCCGGCCTGCAGCCACTCATGAAATCTCGTCAGTCCCGGCGGCGGCACCGCAGGGCAAGCGCCGGCCAAATGAAAACCGATTCGGCGCGCCTCATCCTTCAGTGCAGCGGTAAGATCCGGCGCATTCATTGCTCGAGCTGGCTCTCGCGCTCGGCGATTGCCGCGTGCGCCTCCTGGCGATCGCTGGCCGTGCGCAATTGGGCGAGCACGCTGTCATCGGCGATCAATCGGCTCAAGCGCGCCAGCGTATGCAGATGCCCACGGTCGGACGTCGAGCAGATCAGAAAGAACAGATCGGTCTGCACTCCGCGCGGATTGCCAAACGGAATTCGCTTGCTCGTCCGGCCAAACGCGATGAAGGGACGCTCAAGGATCGCCGGCATCGGTCGACGGGGGTGCAATAGCGCCACTCCATTATCAAGCGCTGTCGGGTAGAGTTCCTCGCGGCCATTGATCGCCTCGGTCATCCGCTCGGTATCCCACAACCAACCGGTCCCTTCGGCAAGCGTGACCATCGCCCGAATTACCGAGCTTCGCGTCTTGGCCGGCAGCGCGGTGTCGATCGCCGCCGGCGTCAGCAGCGTTGAGATCGACTGCAATGCGGCGCCCGGATTTTCGGCATTGCCGAACGCATCTTCCATGCGCGCCAGCTCAAGTTCATCCGAGCCGCCGATGCGTTGCTCGAGCCAATGGTGAATCTCAGGTTCCGAGAATCGCCAGCGGCCCGCGACCTTACGTCCCGGAAGTTTGCCGCGCTCGGCAAGTCGCAAGACCTGCTCGGCGGTCATGTGCAGATAGTCGGCGAGTTGTTCGGGACCGTAAACGTTGTCGGCCATGAGTTTCATGCATTGCAGGTGCTGCGAGCTGCGATTCTGCCTCAACCATACCGGCCTTGACAAGAAAATTGAAATCCGAAACACTCGCCGCCGTTCGACACCCGAAGTTTTCGGGCCCATCGAGCGGACCGGCTCGCAGGATGCGGATCGGGACGCCCGGACTTATCGAAGCTCATGCACCTGGGCGTTTAAGGCAAGGAGGCCTCACGCCATGCGATCGAACAGCGCACAGACCAAGCAGATTTCGTTGCGCCAGGTGCTGCGCGATGCAGAAGTCATCGGCTCCGACGACGTTCGCGTCACAAGCATCTGTGCCGATTCGCGCCGCTGCGAGCCCGGCGACCTGTTTGCCGCTCTGCCCGGCTACCGGGTCGACGGACACGATTTTGTGCACGAGGCCGTGCGTCGCGGGGCCTCGGCGGTGCTAGCGCATCACCCCGTGGGCGATCTCGGGGTGCCGGTCGCCTACGTGACCGACACGCGTCCCGCGTACGCCCGACTCTGTCAGGCGCTGGTCGACGACCCCGGCCGCAGGCTGAAGTTGATTGGCGTGACC
Organism: Pirellulales bacterium; assembly: GCA_035550355.1. GTDB lineage: Bacteria > Planctomycetota > Planctomycetia > Pirellulales > PNKZ01 > DATAXP01. The sequence goes on along the minus strand of DASZPI010000423.1, from coordinate 1,080 downwards.
GGCACGAACGGCAAGACCACGACGAGCTGGCTGATTGCAAGCATCCTGGCGCGGGCGGGCCTGCGTCCGGGTGTGCTGGGCACGCTGGGCTATTGCGACGGCAGCGAGTTGTCGCCGGCCCAATGGACCACCCCTCCGGCGCCGGTCATGGCGGCGTGGATGCATCGGATGGTCGAAGCAAATCGATCCCATGTCGTCATGGAAGTTTCGAGCCACGCGTTGGCACAGCACCGTGTGGACGGGCTCGAGTTCGACGTCGCATGTGTCACGAATGTGCGGCACGACCACCTCGATTATCACCGCACGCCCCATCAGTACCGCGCCGCGAAAGCTCGGCTGCTCGAATCGATTCGCCCAGGCGGCTTCGCGGTGCTGAACGCCGACGACGACGTCTGCGCCGAGTGGCTTGGTCGCACAAACGCCGCATCGCTGAGCGTTGGACTGGAAAGCGACGCACAGGTGACTGCCACGTTGCTCGAGCAACACGCCAGCGAGCAGACCTTCCTGCTGCATGCCGGCGATGAGACCGCGGCGGTCCATACACACCTGATCGGTCGGCATAATCTGTACAACTGCCTGACTGCCGCAGCCGCTGGTCTGGGGCTGGGCATCGATCTGACGACCGTGGCGCGTGGCCTGGAGACCGTTAACCGGCTGCCCGGGCGGCTGGAGCGGATCGAATGCGGCCAGCCGTTCAACGTGTTCGTCGACTACGCCCACACGGCCGATGCGCTGGCCGGCGTGCTCGATACCCTGCGCGACGTGACTGCCGGCCGGGTGATTTGCGTCTTCGGCGCCGGGGGCGACCGCGATTCGACCAAGCGTCCGAAGATGGGTCGCGCGGTCGAAGCGCGTGCCGATCTGGCGATTGTGACCAGCGACAATCCACGAACCGAGAGCCAACGACGCATCACGCGCGACATCCTGCGCGGCTGCGTCGAACCCTTGGCGATCGAACTGATCGACAATCGTGCCGCGGCCATTGAGTGGGCGCTGTCGCAAGCCCGGCCGGGCGACAGCGTGTTGATCGCCGGCAAGGGGCACGAAACCGAACAAATCGTCGGCACCGAACGATTCGAA
>DASZPI010000422.1:0-3079 GCA_035550355.1 Pirellulales bacterium | reverse complement strand
CAGCGCCGCAGGCTCGGTGAAGTCGGGAAAGCCGACGCTGCCCGCGGTTCCCTTCAACCGATGCGCGAGCGCCGCCAGCGATCGAAAATCGTTTCGCTGCACCGCCTGCCGCATCTCGGCAAGCTGCGCCGACAATTGCTCGACAAATTCCACCAGAATTTCGCGGAACTCGGCATGCTCGATGGGAAGCTTCGATCGTAGCTTCGTCTCCGCGGCGGTCGGACGTGGTCGGTCGTCCGTAACCGACGGCTGCCCCCGGTTCGTAGCCACCCCCAGCAGCGAAGCCACGGTAAGGAGCAACTGATCCTGGTCGACCGGTTTTGGAAGATACCCGGTGCAGCCCGCGGCGCGGCAGCGTGCCTCGTCGCCTTTCATGGCGTTGGCCGTGACGGCAACGATCGGAATCGTCACGCCGCTGGCGCGCAGCCGTTGCGTCGCCGTGTAACCATCCATGACCGGCATCTGCATATCCATCAGCACCAGGTGAAATGGCTTGGCCAGCACCTGGTCGACCGCCTCTTGGCCGTTGCGTGCTTCCGAGATGCGCGCGCCGGTCCTGCCAAGCGTCAGACGAATCAGTTTTCGATTCGTATCGGTATCGTCGACCACGAGGATGTCGTGATCGAGCACGGGCATGGTCGGCGTCGGCAATGGGCCGGAATCGACATGGGTTTGTTCATCGACACTGTCCCACATCGGCACCTGATCGAGCGGCCCGGTGGCGATCTCGATGGTAAACACGGTCCCTTCGCCGACGGCGCTGCGCACGCTGATGCTGCCGCCCAGCGATGCCGCCAACCGCCGGCTAATCGCCAGTCCCAGCCCCGTTCCGCCGTACTGCCGCGTGATCGACGAATCGGCTTGGGTGAACGGATCGAAAATGGTTTCCATTTTATCGGCCGGAATACCGATGCCGGTATCGATCACGCGGATCACGAGCTTGGGCGACCGATCGTCACGACGGTCGAGCCGCGCTCGCACTTGCACGCTGCCGCGCGTGGTGAATTTAATCGCGTTGCCGGCGACATTCATCAACACTTGCCGCAGCCGCGTTGGGTCGCTGATGATCGTCGCCGGCATCAGTCCGTCGAACGCGGCCGTAATCAACAGGCCCTTTTCCGAGGCTTTCGATTTCAGGATCGCGCACACTTCCTGAATGATTTTCACCGGCGAGCACGGCACCTGCTCGACATCAAGCTTGCCGGCGTCGATCTTCGACAGGTCGAGAATGTCGTTGATGAGCGCCAGCAAATGACGGCCGCCGCCGTAAATCGTCGCGAGCCAGTCGAGTCGCTCCTCCTCGCTGGTCTCGGCGCCACGGCGCAGCAAATCGGCAAACCCGATGATGCTGTTGAGCGGGGTGCGAATTTCGTGGCTCATATTCGCCAAGAACGAAGCACGGGCGTGACTGGCGGCCTCGGCCCGCAGCGTGGCATCTTGCAGTTCGACGGTGCGTTCGCCGACTTTGTGCTCGAGTTCTTCGGCCGATCGGCGCAGCGCCTGCTCGGCCTGCTTGCTTTCGGTAATGTCGAAGGCAATCCCTTGCAAAAACAACGGGCGTCCCTGGTCGTCGCGCGCAACGCGGGCCTCGCCGTGGACCCAAACGTCGCGGCCATCGCGCGATCGGAAGCGATATTCCGAGCTGAAATTCACGCCCGAGGCGCACGTTCGCGCAAACTCTTCGCCCCAGCGCTGACGGTCGTCGGGATGCAGTTGCCGGTACCACAGGAACGGGTCGCCAAGCCATTCTTGTTGTGAAAAGCCGAGTAACGTTTCGATCTGCGGGCTGACGTAGAACTCGTTGTTCCCTTCATCGAGAGCCGCCATAAACGTTACGGCGGGAATGTTCTCGACCAGCGACCGGTATTTTGCTTCCAGCCGCTTACGATCCGTGATGTCGCGAACCGTGGCGGTGACAATCAATCCGGTTTCGGTCCTGAGCGGGCTGAGGCTGATTTCCACCGGAAATTCGCGGCCGTCTTTGCGCAGCCCCAGCAGATCGAGGTTGCGGCCCATCGGCCGCACCTCGGGCTGCTCGATATACCGGTTCCGACGCGCGACGTGATCGCGACGATAACGAATCGGCACCAGGCGCTCGATCGGCTGGCCAATCAATTCGCTGCGATCGTAGCCAAACAGCCGCTCGGTTTGCGCGTTGACCAACGCGATCAGCCCCTGCTGGTCGATGATCACAATCGCATCGGGACCGGCCTCGATGAGGCTGCGAAAGGTCTTCTCACTCCACGATTGCGGTGGCGGAGCCGATGCCGCCGGCGAAAGCATTGCCTCGTCGTCCGTTGCCTGCTCAAGTGCGGCAACCTTGCTCAATTCCGCCAGCGGCTGCGCGATCGAGCGCGACATGCGCAACAGGATCGCCTCGGCCTCTTCGATCGACCGTGGTTCGTCGAACGCGCGATTCATCGACAGCGATTCTGGTGTCATCGATCGTTCGCACCGGGTCCGGTCGGCTAAGCGCCGAACATGGCCATATGCCGCACGGTAAGCTCGCGCCCGGCGCCGAGATACATGTGCACGCCGCAGGGCAAGCAGGGATCGAAGCTGCGCACCGTGCGCATGATGTCGATGCCTTTGAAGTTCTCGGGGCCGTTTTCTTCGAAGATCGGAGTATGCTGCACGGCATCCTCGTACGGGCCGGCAACGCCGGCGGCGTCGCGCGGGCTCGCGTTCCAGCAAGTGGGCGGATACGGATGATAGTTTGCGATCTTGCCGTCGCGAATCACCACATGATGCGACAACACGCCGCGCACCGCCTCGTGGAAGCCGCAGCCCATGGCATCGGTCGGCACTTTGTATTCGGTCGAGGTCTTCAGTCGTCCCGCATGCACTTCCTCGAACGCGCGATCGAGAAAATACAGCGCCGCCGCGGCGGCGGAGGCCTGGAAATACGTCCGAGCGCGATCACGCTCGAGCGTGTTGCTCCACTTGGGGACGCGCCACTCGAAATGCGTCTCGGGCAGATTCATCGTTTTGGGCAGCTGAATGCGGATGCTCGATCCGGTTGCCTGGACATAGCCGATGTAAACCTTGCCGGCCAGCGCGGTGACCCATAGTCGCGCCA
>DASZPI010000421.1:0-3929 GCA_035550355.1 Pirellulales bacterium | reverse complement strand
GCGCACCTACGTGGCGATGGTCGTGATGGCGCTGGTCACGTCGCTCGCGGCGGCGCCGGGCATGAAGTTCGCCCTTAAACGCTCTGCTTAGCGTCCCGACTCCTGTAAGAGCGCATCGAGACGCTCGGCAAGTTCCGTCGGCAGCGTGGCGATCAGCTCGCGTCCGACGAGGCCAACGTCGATCATATCGCGCAAATGCACGCGGTCCTGATCGCGATTCGCCATCAGCTTCATGCGCACCAGCCCCGCCAACGAGACGACCGGCTTATCCGCCTCGAACGACTCGCGCTCATTGAGCCCGGGCGACGGCAACGGGTACTCGGGCCGCACTTTTTCGCCAGCCCATACCAGGTGGACCGCTTGGCGCGGATTCGGATCGCTGCGCTCGAGCAGCATGCCGACGCCCATCACCTCGAAGTAATCGAGGCCGACGCTCGCCGCTGCGGCGCGCAGGCGCGGCAAATCGGCACGGCGCACGAGCAGATCGATATTTTTGGTCGTGCGCACCGCGGCGGGGTCCTTCGTGGCCACCCACAGGGCGACGGCCTGGCCGCCAACCAGCGTGAACTCGATGCCTGCGCCCGCCAGCGCATGTGCGATCCGCTGAAGTCGATGCGTGACCTCGTCGAGCGCCATCCGATAGCGATCCCAAATGCCAGGCGATGTGCTCACAGGCGGCGAATGCCTTGGTGTTAAAGCTCGATCCATGGTACCTGTCGCTCGGCTCAAACCAACGCTCACCCTTCGCCATAATCGTGCCCGCGACGCGCCCCGGCCAACACCAGCACCAGCCCCACGCCCATCAATCCGGCGGCCAACCATAACGGCAACTCGGCGCCCGAGGCGAACAGTCGGTTGCCCAACAGCGGGCCCAAAATCCGCGCCAAGGCGCTGGTGCTTTGCGCCAGGCCCAGCACGCCGCCTTGCTTGGTCGGATCGCTGCGCCGGCTAAGCAGCGAATTGACACTGGGCGTGATGAACGCGAATCCCGCCACAACGACCGCCAGCGCCACCAACAGCTCGGCAATCGAGCCGCTCAGCGCCGCTCGGCCCAGCAGCAAAAAGCCAACGATCTCGGTCACCGCGCCGCCGGCGGCCATGGTCGCCTCGGCCATGCGGCCCGACACGCGGCGCACGATGCCCCCCTGCACCACGGTCAATGCCAGCCCGACATACGCGAACGTCAAGCAGACCTGCTGAAACGTGAAACGGAAATGTCCGGCTTCATCTTTAATCAACAGCGCCATCGTCGATTCGAAGTTCGCGAACGACAGCACACAAATGAAGTTGGTCAGCAGCAACACGCCGATCGACGGTGTCGCCAGCGCGTCGCGCAGCGAGGCGAAGTCGAACGCCCGCCGTGCGGCACGCTCGCTTTCAGGGCTCAACGACTCGGGCAACAAAAAGATCGCCAGCCCCAGCGCCACGAACGAGAGCGCCGCGGCCGCGTACCCTGGTCCCGCGCCGGGATCGCCGGTCCCCGAAGGAACCGCGAGGTAGCCGAACAACGGGCCGAACGTGAACCCCAGGCCGAACGCCGCGCCGATCAGCGCCATGCCCTTGGTGCGCGATTCTTTGCTCGTGGTATCGGCAATGTAGGCCTGCGCGGTCGAAATCGTCGCCCCGGCAATGCCCGCGCCGATGCGGCTGACGAACAACAGCGTCATGTTCCGCCATAACGTTGCGATGCCGAACAGAAAATAGAACACCACCGACCCGGCGAGACCGACGAGCAACACAGGCCGCCGGCCGATGCGATCGCTCAGTCGTCCCCACCACGGGGCGAACAGAAACTGCATTGCCGAGAAACTCGACATCAGCAGGCCGATTGTCCAGCCGGTCGCCGCGGGCGAAAGGCTGTAATCGGCGGCGAACTGTCGACCGTACAAAGGCAGCAAAGGCAACACGATGCCAAAGCCCAGCAGGTCGATGAACACCGTCAGAAAAATGATCAGCAGCGAGCCAGGACGATGCATGCGATGGCGAATGGCGGGTTAGGGATTTTGCAATTGGGCGCTTCAGCTTCTCGGGGGGCCTACAACTCTAGCACGAGCCGCGGCCACGGGGCAGTCCGCGTAACTGGCCAGTTCTGCCGGGCGTTTCTATGATTACAACATGAATGCCTCAACACCTGCCGAGCGCCAGCGGCTCGCCACCCTCGAGCCCGAAGCGCTCGACGCCTGGCAGCTTCGCAAGTTCAATCAACTGATCGCGAACATCCTGCCGGCCAACCGCTTCTATGCCGAGAAGCTTGCCGAGACCAAGCTGCCGTTGGAATCACTCGACGAGCTGACCGCCCTGCCCTACACGTTCAAGGAAGAGCTGCTGGGCACCGCCGGCGGCAGCGTGTTGCCCACCAACCTGACGTTTGCGCGCGAGCGCTACGTGCGATTCCACCAAACGTCGGGCACTCACGGTCGCCCGCTGGCGGTGCTCGATACGCGCGACGATTGGAACTGGTGGCTGGAATGTTGGCAGTACGTGCTCGACTCGGCCGAGATCGAGCCGCACGACACGGTGGCAATGGCCTTCTCGTTCGGGCCGTTCGTCGGCTTCTGGAGCGCTTTCGAAGCGGCGGTCCACCGTGGCTGCCTGATGGTGCCCCTGGGGGGCATGAGCACGCTCGTGCGGCTCGAGGCGATCCGCGCAAGCGCCGCGACCGTGATGTTCTGCACCCCCAGCTACGCGCTGCACATGGCCGAAGTCGCCGCCGAGCGAAAGATCGACGTGGCCGATTGGAACGTGCGCACCCTGGTGCTGGCCGGCGAGCCAGGGGGCTCGGTGCCGGCGATCCGTCACCGCATTGAATCGGCCTGGCAGGCCCGCGTGATCGATCATGGCGGCGCCACCGAAGTGGGCCCCTGGGGCTACACCGATCGCGCGCGGCGCGGTTTGCACGTGCTCGAAAGCGAGTTCATTGCCGAGTTTCTCTCCGTCGAGACCGGCCAGCCGGCGGGCGAAGGCGAGCTGGCTGAGCTGGTGCTGACGAACCTCGGTCGCGTCGGCTGCCCAGTGATTCGCTACCGCACCGGCGACCTGGTGCGACCCGTGTGGCAGCACGACGAGCGTTGCCGGTTCGTGCTGCTCGACGGCGGCATCCTCGGCCGCACCGACGACATGCTGATCATCCGCGGCGTGAATATCTTCCCCAGCGCGATCGAGCAGATCCTGCGCAGCTTTCCCGAGGTGCTCGAGTACCGCATGATCGCCACGCGCACCGGCGAGATGGACCATCTGACGATCGAGGTTGAGGACCGGCTTGAGCAGCCGCAGCGGATTGCCGAAGAGCTGCAAATCCGGCTCGGTCTGCGAATCGACGTGGCGTGCGTGCCGCTGGCCTCGCTGCCTCGGTTCGACGGCAAAGGGCAGCGGTTCGTCGATCAACGCGGAAAAATCAACGTCGAAGCTCGCTAACCAGCGCTACGGCCTATGTCCACCGACGTCATCATTCTCGGCGGTGGAGCGGCGGGCTTGGCGGCCGCGACGCGATTGGCCGGGGCGGGACAGCGCGTCGCATTGCTCGAAGCGCGCGACCGGCTGGGCGGGCGTATCGATACCCATCGTCCGACCGGCGATCCGCGCATTGTCATCGAACGCGGCGCCGAATTCATCCACGGCCGACCGCCCGAGACTTGGGAAATCGTCGATCGGGCGGGGCTCGAAACCGTCGAGCTCGGCGAACGGCATCAACGGTTCGACGAGCGCGGCTGGCACGATGGCGACGCCTGGGACGACGTGGCACAACTGCTCGAACGAATGGAAAAGCAACGCGACGCCGACGAGCTGTTCGCCGCGTACCTCGACCGTGAAGGGCGCGGCCTGTCGCCTGTGGCGCGAAAAATGGCCGTGGCGTTCATCGAGGGTTTCAATGCCGCCGACCAGCGCCGGGCCAGCACGCTGGCGCTGGCCGAAGCCCAACGGGCGTCCGA
>DASZPI010000420.1:0-2104 GCA_035550355.1 Pirellulales bacterium | reverse complement strand
CGCTGTACTTGATCGCGTTGTTCAACAGGTTGACGATCGCCTGGTCCAGCAGCGGCGCGTTCATCCGCGCCTTCAACCGATCGTCGCACGCCACGGCGATGCTGATCTGCCGGTCGGCGGCCAAGGGCTGACACGAGGCGATGGCCGAATCGAGCACGTCGCGCACGCGCGTTTCGGCCAGCTCAATGTCCTCGGCCCCCTCGCTTTGCTCGATCTTGGACAAGGCCAGCAGGTCGTCGATGATCGAGTGCAGCCGGTCGGCCTGCTTGGCAATGATCCGCAGGAACCGCTCGGCATCGCGCGGGTTCGACAACGCGCCGTCGAGCAGCGTTTCGACAAAGCCCTTGATGGACGTGATCGGCGTCTTGAGCTCGTGCGATACATTGGCCACGAAGTCGCGGCGGATGTTCTCCAGGCGGCGGAAGTGCGTGATGTCGTTGAGCACGATCACCGCGCCAATGCCCAGGCCTTGAGCGTCGCGCAAGGCCGTGCCGTGGGCCTGCAACACACGCGACGGCTCGCCGTGCAGCATGATGTCGCGCTCGATGGGCTCGGCCGACACCAGCGACTGGCTCACGAATCGGCGCAGGTCGACGTTGCGGATCACCTCTTGCAGCCCGCGGCCGACCACGCCCGCCTGGTCCGATTCGAGCAGCAGTGCGGCAGCCCGGTTAAGGCTGATGACGCGCTGTTGCGTGTCGACGGCGAACACCCCTTCCACCATGCTGGCCAAGACTGCCTCCTGTTCGTTGCGTTGGCGTACGATCGTGCGAATCCGTTCTTCGAGTTGACGCGACATTTCATTGAGCGTGATCGCCAGGTCGGCCATCTCGGCCGAGTCGGGGACGATCATCTTGTAGCCCAGCTCGCCGCGGGCGAAGCGTTCGGCGGCCAGGCGCATTTCTTCCAACGGGCGGGCGATGCGCTGCGAGATCACCAGCGTGACCAGCGCCATGGCTGCGGCAATGATCACCGCTCCGGTAACCACTTGCAGCCGCAAGGTGCGCATCGGCGAGTCGATGGCCGTCAGCGGCACGGCAGCTCGCACCACCGCCACCACCTGGCCGTGGCGACGGGCGGGAATGGCCACGTACATCATGCCCAGCTCGACGCTGGTGCTCATGCGCTTCGACATGCCGACGTTGCCGGCCATCGCCTCGATAATCTCGGGGCGGTCGGCATGATTGGCCAGCGGCAGCTTGGCGCTGGTGTCGACGAACACTTCGCCGTCGGGGCGAATTAGCGAGATGCGAATCGACGTGGCCGCTGCCACGCGGTTGCAAATCGAGGCCAGCGCCTGCGGTTTGCCGCCGACGATATCATCGCCGAGCACGTCGTCGATGACGCGCGCCTGCTTGAGCAGCTCGCTGCGCACCTGGTCGAGATAGAACTGTTCGAGCGAATGCGAGGCGAACCACCCAACGCCTACCAACGACGCAAGCGTGACGAACAGGTAGGAGGGGTAGAGCTGCCAGAGCAGCCGCCTCTTTTTCATGACTACTTCTTGAAACGGTATCCCACGCCGCGGACCGTTTCGATGTACGAACCGCGGTCGCCGAGCTTCTTGCGAAGCCCCGTGACCTGCACATCGACCGAGCGCTCCGTTACAGGATAATCTTCGCCCTTGACTGAATCCACGATTTGGCTGCGCGTGTAGGCCCAGCCGGGCTTCGACGCGAGGAAATGAAGCAGGCGAAACTCGGTGAATGTGAGCTGCACCGGCTCGCCGCCGGCTGTCACCTCGTGGCGGCCCGGATCGATCACGATGTCGTGCACGCGCAGCGGCTGGCGCGGGTCGGTCGGACCGTTGGGCTTGCGACGCAGCACGCTCTTGATGCGCGCCACCAGCACCCGCGGGCTGAACGGCTTGGTCATGTAATCGTCGGCGCCCAGTTCCAGGCCGGTGACCACGTCGGCCTCTTCGGTCTTGGCCGTCAGCATGATGATCGGAATGTGGCGCGTCTTCGGGTCGCTTTTCAGCAGCCGGCAAATCTCCAAGCCGTCGACGCGCGGCAACAGCACATCGAGCACGATCAGGTCGGGCAGCAAGCTTTGAGCTTCGCTGAGCGCGCGTTCGCCGCTGCCGACTGCCGTCACGCGAAAG
>DASZPI010000419.1:0-4999 GCA_035550355.1 Pirellulales bacterium | reverse complement strand
GGCCTATGGCAGCATGCGCGAGTTGACCGAAGAAGAATTGGCGCGCGCGGTGCAGATCGACCCCAGCCAGATCGCCGGCTTGGGGCCAAGCCTCGAGGCGATTCGGCAAATGCTGCTCGAGCGAAAGCGCAAGATTCTCGCGAAATACGAGACTCGCAAAGTTGTCGAACGTGCGGCGCATGGCTATGTCGAGCAAAGCCAGCGCCTGGATCCGCCTCGGGAGCTGCGCAAGGCACTGCACCGCGCGGTACGTGACGAGCAAATTCGCGAGTTGGAACAGCTATGGTATCGCGCCGGCGGCGAACGGTCGCCGATGTCGGGCGCACTGATGCAAACCATTCAGCGCTTAAGCGAAAAATATCAAATCGATCAATTGGCGAGCCAATACGCCTTCACCGGCCGCGAGTCGATGACCGTGCCGCAGGCGTTGGAAATCAAGGAGGAGCTCGAAACGATCGACAAGCTGCTCAAGCAGCTCGACGAGGCGCAGACGACGGCGCAGATCGGCGTGATCGACCTCGAGGCGCTCGCTGAGTTCGCCGAGCCAGGCGATATGGACCAGCTCAGCGCGTTGCAGCAGCAGATCCAAGATTATCTGCGCGAGCTTGCCGAGCAGCAGGGGCTCGAACGCACGAAGCACGGCTATCAACTCACGCCGAAGGCTTATCGGCTGTTTCAGGGAAAGCTGCTCGAGCGGATCTTCAGCCAGTTAGAGCCTTCGCGCACCGGCCGACACAACGGCCCCATTACGGGCGAAGGCTCGGTCGAGATCGAACGCACCAAGCCTTACGAGTTCGGCGATTCGGTGACGCAGATGGACATTCCTGCGTCGATGACCAACGCCCTGCTGCGCACCGGTCCGACCTTGCCGGTCCGTCTGCGCCCCGACGACATTGTGATCCATCGCACGCGCAACACGCCGAAGTGCGCAACCGCCGTGGTGATGGACATGAGCGGATCGATGCGCTACGGCGGCCTCTATATGAACGTGAAGCGCATGGCGCTGGCGCTCGAAGGCTTGATCCGCCGCGAGTATCCGGGCGACTATCTGCAGTTCGTCGAAATGTTCACGTTCGGCAAGATACGGCATTCGAGCGAGATCGCGGCGCTGATGCCGAAGCCGGTTACCGTGTACGACCCTGTGGTGATGCGCCGGTACGACATGAGCAACCCGGAGATCACCGAGACGATGATCCCGCCGCACTTTACCAACGTGCAGCATGGATTGCAGCAGGCGCGGCGGCTGCTGGCGGCACAAGACACGCCGAACCGGCAGATCATCCTCATCACCGACGGCCTGCCAACCGCGCACTTCGAAGCTGAGAAGCTGTACCTGCTCTATCCTCCGCATCCGGCCACCGAGCGCGCGACGATGCGCGAAGCAGAATCATGCCGTCGCGAAGGAATCACGATCAACCTGTTTTTGCTGGCCAGTTGGTCGCAATCACGCGAGGATGTGCAATTCGCCTATCGCCTGGCCGAGCAGACGAAGGGGCGAGTGTTTTTCGTCGCGGGCCGGGATCTCGATCGTTACGTGGTGTGGGACTACGTGACGCGCCGTCGTTCGATCGTGGCTTGAAGATGGCGGGCGCCCGGGCGATTTGCCGAAAATATCGGCGTTTTTTGGGTCTTAAGCTCGGCATGAAACCGTCTGGAATCGCTCGCTCAACGGCGGTACGATGATCCATGCTCCGGCGATATTTTCTCGAGCGGTGATCACCGCCTTCATGCATCGAATCGATCTTAGGAGATCCGCCCCATGTTGCAGCGAATTCTGCGCTCTCCGGCCGTATACCTGGGACTTGGCTTAGCCATAGGATTGGCGGTCGGTTTTTTCTGGCCTCAAGCCGATTTGCATGCCGTAGCGACCGATCGTGCCGAGAGTTTTGCGATCTGCACGGGCCAAGCCGATGGCGGCCACGAGGCGATCTTCACGCTCGATTTTCTAACGGGCGACCTTTCGGGGGCGATCATCAATCCGACGAACCACCAGTTCTCGGCCGCGTATCGTCGCAACATCATGGCCGACCTGAAAGTCGAGCCGGGCAAGAATCCGAAGTTTGTGATCTGCACTGGGCAAGTCGATCTGCGGCCGATCAGCAACGTGCAGTACGGCAATTGCGTAGTGTACGTGGCTGAAGTGACCACCGGCATGATGGGAATCTACGCCTTTCCGTACAATCCATCCGTCGTCAACAGCAATCGTGGCGGTCCGGTCGCATCGTCGTTCGAAGCGCTGCAAATCGTCCCGATCCGCAACGCTGCCGTGCGTCAGTAACCCGGTCGCGGCAGGGTGCCTAGCCAGCAAAATACGATGCAGAGCGTCGCGATTCTCGTGAACGGCGAACCTTGCTCCGTCTCGGAACATGCGACGGTGGCCGCGCTATTGGCCGAGCTAGGCCTGTCGGCGCAGCACGTTGCGGTCGAGGTGAATTTGCAACTGGTTCCGCGCACACGCCATGCCGAACGGCGCCTGGCGACAGGCGATCGGGTCGAAGTGGTATCGCTGGTCGGTGGAGGCTGAACAATGGCAACCGAATCGCGCGAGGCAGCGGCAATTGCCACGGCCTCGGACGCTTTGCGCGTTGGCACGCACACGCTGGCCAGCCGGCTAATTGTTGGCACGGGAAAATACTCGTCGTACGACGTCATGTCTCAGGCGCTCGATTTGTCGGGCACCGACTGCATTACTGTCGCCGTGCGGCGCGAGCGCCTGGTCGATCGCCAAGGGCGCAACATTCTCGAATTCATCGACATAAACCGTTACACGCTGCTTCCGAACACTGCTGGCTGCTTCACGGCCGATGATGCGGTGCGCGTCGCACGACTGGGACGCGAGATTCTGCTGGGGCTCGAGAATCCGGGCGCCGACTGGGTAAAACTCGAAGTGCTCGGTGACGCCAAGACACTACTGCCGGATCCCATCGCTACGGTCGAAGCGACCGAGCGCCTGGTGTCCGAGGGCTTCCAGGTGCTGTGCTATACAACCGACGATCCGATCACGGCCCGTCGACTAAAAGACGCCGGCGCCGCCAGCGTGATGCCCGCGGGTAGCCCGATTGGCTCGGGGCAAGGCGTGCTCAATGCCAACAACATCCGCATTTGCCTTGAGTACCTGAAAGACGGCGATCCGAACTATCCGGTGATTGTCGATGCGGGCGTTGGAACGGCCAGCGACGTGGCATTCGCCATGGAATTGGGAGTCGATGGCGTCCTGCTAAACACGGCGATCGCACATGCGGCCGATCCACTGGGCATGGCACGTGCCATGCGCGCTGCCACCGAAGCGGGCAGGCTCGCCTATCTGTCGGGGCGCATTCCTCGCAAGCTGTATGCCACCGCCAGCAGCCCCGATGTGGGCATCATTGCGCCGGCGGCGCGGTCGTAACTTCGCGCAGACGCGCGTCGCTAAGATCGAGGCGGTACATGATCTGGTTGTACTCGTACCGCGGCGTTGCGCGATCGTTGCCCGAAAAAGTGTGCGTGTACGTCGCCTCAAAGTAAACGTAACGTCCGTTGTGGGTATCGAGAAAATCGTGCAACGCGGGATTGTAGAAAGAATACCGATCATGCGTGACGATCTTGCGCGCTCGGGTCCATGGACCAATGGGTTGCTCTGCCGCAGCGAACCAGAGCTCGCCCAGGTACGAGGAGCCTCCGATTTGCTCGCCGATCATGATCCACTTTTTGAGATAGCCATTCCAACGTACGCAGGCCGCATGAATCTTCACCGGGGCGCGAGAGTCCGCATCGCGCAATGAGAGCGGTTCGATCGGCGGGGCATCCGTCCGCCAGATTCGGTCGGACGTGAGCGCCTCGTAGGAGTCGCGGTTTTGCACGTCCTCGAACGTGGCGCGAACACGCACGGTCGGTAGCGGGGCCGCGAACAGTAAATACTCGCGACCATCGATCATCTGGCGAAATGCTTGCCCGCGCGGGTACCGCCATTTTTCCGTTAGCTCGATGGTCGCGAGCTTGTCGAATTGCTGTGTGTCGTCGTTGAATACAGCCAGGCCATGCTCTAGGACCGTATCGAGCTGCTTCATTCGCTGATAGTGTGCGATGAGACGCTCGCGCCCGGTTTGATCGTCGACGGTGACCACGCCATCAATCCAAACCGGTCCAGGACCATCGAACGGGCACATGCCCCGGGCGAAGCCGGTGGCGTCGGTGAAATACGTGAAGTCGATGCCGATGCTTGGGTCGAGTCCGCCGTGTTCCGGCAGCTTGGAGGTCGCCCCGGAGGTGCGGAAATGTCCGAGCGGGTAGCTTGCGCGATTCGTATCGCCCCAGAACCAATAGACCTTGTCGCGGTACACGGCAGCCATGACCGAGTCCTGACCCAGCACCTCGGCATTTAACAACGGTGCGGCGATCGGCGGCGATCGGCCGAGCAGCACGCTATCACGGTACAAGCCTTGGCCGGTGATCCGATACAAACGTTCGGCGATGTTCAGACGCTTGAGCTTGATTCGGGCGCGCTTGCCAGGCGTGGTCGTTAATCGCATTCCTTCATAGCCGAAGCCGTCTTTGGCCATCTCGTAGCCGTGGCTGCGAACATAGAAGAACACGTCACGGTCCATCAACCCAGGCTCGTCGAAGGCAACCAGGCCCGCATTGTCGGTGTAAAACTCGATATCGTTGACCGTGCGCAACTCGACCAGCGGAACGCCTCGCCCGGTTTGATCATCGAGCACTTCGATGGCGAAGTGGCGCAACGGGTCGGCGCATGCCGCACTTGCAAGCCAAGCCCACGCCACGGCAATCCAGGCGGAATTAATCGACATTCCGCGATCGAAGACGCCCCTGCACATAAAAATCCCCGTCCAGAATTTCGAACTCCGGCGAATCGAGTGCCTGCGCGTCGGCGACGTCGGCGACGCCCCAACCTGCGACAGGCGATGGCGCGCCGGAGCCCCCGATCAGCTTCGGCGTCATGAACGCATGCGCCTCGTCGATCAAGCACTGGTCGAAACAGTTACCGAGCAACGTCGCGCCG
>DASZPI010000418.1:0-3373 GCA_035550355.1 Pirellulales bacterium | reverse complement strand
TGATCTTCGTCAACGACGGTAGCCGCGATCGCTCGGGCGTGTTGCTGGCGCAGGCGGCCGAACACGACCCGCGCTGCAAAGTCGTCGAGTTTTCCCGCAATTTTGGGCACCAAATTGCCATTACCGCCGGCACCGACCTGGCTGCCGGCGATGCGGTGGTGGTGATGGATTCCGACCTGCAGGACCCACCGGAGCTGGTGCTCGAGATGATCGAGCGCTATCGGGCAGGGTACGACGTTGTGTATGCGCAGCGCAGCGCGCGGCACGGCGAAACCTGGTTGAAGCGCATCACCGCGATCGGGTTTTATCGCCTGATGCGCGGCGCGGTGCATCGCGACCTGCCCGACAACGTCGGCGACTTCCGCCTGATGGGGCGCAACGTGATCGACGCGCTCAAACAATTGCGCGAACAGCACCGCTTTGTGCGCGGCATGGTCAGTTGGCTGGGCTTCCGACAGACGGCCGTAGTGTTCGACCGGCCGGCACGCGCCGCCGGCGAGACGAAGTATCCGATGCGCAAGATGCTAGCATTCGCGTGGCGCGCGATCAGTTCGTTCTCGGGGCTGCCGCTGCGACTGGCGTTGGGGTTGGGCGTGGCGCTGGTTGCCGGAGCCGCGTTGTATGCCATGCTGGCAGTCTGGCGGATGCTCGCCGGCGATACCGTGCCGGGTTGGACGTCGCTGGTCTGCTTGCAGGTGGGATTGTCGGGCGTGATGCTGCTGTCGTTGGGGCTGATGGGCGACTACATCGCGCGCATCTACGACGAGTTGAAAGGGCGGCCGTTGTATATCGTGCGATCGGTTCAGAACGTCGGCGCCGATCGATTCGCTGAGCTGCCGCAGCGGATCTCGATGCCGCGCCCCGCACCGGCTGCGAACGAAAGCACGCTGCCGGCGCCGCACTTCGCTCGGTCGAATACCAGCGAGCGCCGCTCGTTTGCGCCGATGGTGATCGAGTACTCGGATTCGGCCGCAGGTCGATGATAGCCTGGGTAAAACACCAATTGACTCGGGCCGCTAGGCGTGCGAGCTTGCAGCGATGAGCAAGCAAGCGGCCTTATTTCTCGACCGTGACGGCGTGGTGATCGAAGAGCTGGGCTACGTCGGTCTGCCCGACGACGCGGTGCTCATTCCCGGCGCCGCCGCGGCGATCGCCCGCGTCAACGCTGCCGGCATTCCCGTGGTCGTGGTAACCAACCAGGCCGGCGTGGGACGCGGCTACTTCACCGAAACCGATGTGCAGAACGTGCATCATCGGATTGTGGAAATGCTCGCCGCCGAAGGGGCGAAGATCGACCGGTTCTATCACTGCCCGCATCATCCCCAGGCGGCCGTCGAACGCTATCGCATGGCCTGCGACTGCCGCAAACCTGCGGCCGGCATGCTATCGCTGGCTGCCGAGGAATTGGGGCTGGCGCTCGAGCGATCGATGCTGGTCGGCGACAAGGCTTCCGACCTGCAAGCGGCCCTGGCCGCCGGCTGCACGCCGGTGCTCGTCGAGACTGGCTACGGCAAAGAGACCGCCGAGAAGCTGGGAGAATGGTCTTCGCCGAACTCGATCAAGGTGTTTCCTTCGATCGTCCAGGCGGCGGAATTCTGCTTGGGTGAGTTGACGACGAACGATCGATGAGCCGAGGGGCGAGCCCGACGTGTGCAAGCCAGGCCGCGATTCGCGCGTGGCGACTGAGAAGCGAACCGCCGTCTACGCTGCCTGGGCGATGGCCGGGCGACCGCTGTAGGCGGCGATCACTTCCGACGCCGGGCCGATCATCTTTACCGTGCCGTGGTCCATCCACACCACGCGATCGCACAAGCCCTCGAGGGCGGCCAGGTCGTGGCTGGCCAGAATCACCAGCCGGGCGGACTCGATCATCGAGATCATTCGCTGACGTGCCTTGAGCTGGAAGTCGATGTCGCCGGCGCTGAGAATCTCGTCGATGATCAGAATCTCGGGCTCGATCGACGTGGCGATCGCAAAGCCCAGCCGCACCGTCATGCCTGTCGAGTAGTAGCGCAGCGGCATCGACAAGCGATCGCCCAGCTCGCTGAACTCGGCAATGGCGTCGATCCGTTTGGCGATGGTGCGCGGAGTTTCGCCTTGTAAGTAGCCACGGTAGGCGATATTCTCCCAGCCGCTAGCATCGGGCTCGAACCCGAGCGTCACGTCGAACAGCGAGCTGATGCGGCCTTTGGTGACACAGCGGCCTGACGTGGGCGGATAGACCCCGGCCATGGTTTTGAGCAGCGTGCTCTTGCCGGCGCCGTTGTGGCCGATGATCCCCAGGCGATCGCCGTCGTGGACCTCGATGTTCACGTCGCGCAGCGCCTGCACCACGACCTTGGGATTCACCTTGCCGCGAAACATGCCGCGAACCACAAACTCTTTCAGCGCCATCCGGCCATGCTGCCGCACGGTGAAGCTGACGCCGAGTTGATCCAACAGGATATGTGCCATTGGAATTTGCTGCTGCCGAAGGTGGCGAAATTAGAGGTGGAAGATCAAACGGCGTTCGATCTGCGACAGGGTCCAGGCCGCGATGCCGACGGCCAGCAGCGCAGCCAGCGAAGCCACGCCCCAGGCATGCAACGACGCGAGATGCCCTTCGAGAATCGGCGCTCGAACCAATGCGAGGCACGCCGCCAGCGGATTGGCTGCAACCAGCCAGCCCAGGTTGTGCGATTCGAGCAGCCGGGCCGAGTAGAACACGGGGGTCGTGTAGAACAGCACCTGCATGCCGACCTGCACCAGGTGCTGCGTGTCGGGAAACACGACGTTGACCACCCCCACGCAAATTGCGACCGACCAGGCGAGCACAAAGATCAACGCCAGGCCGGGAATCACCGACCACAGCGCGAGGATATTGCCAAAACCGTGCAGCAGCCACACCAACGCCAGCAACACCAGCATCGCCATCGAGAAGTGCAACCCCATGCCAAGCGTGGTGCGCAGCGGATAGATGGCCAAGGGCGCCGGATGCTGGCGGATGTAGTGCTCGCCGGCATAAAAGCATTGGCAGCCTTCGGTCATGACGTTCGAGAAGAAGTTCCAAAACGCCAGACCCGACAACACGTACGGTGCATACGACGTAATGCTTTCGCCAAACAGATTGCAGAACACGATGCAGAACACCATGGTCATGATGATCGGGTGCATCAACGACCAGCCGATGCCCAACCAACTGCGACGATAGCGTCGGCGCAGGTCGACTTTGACCAGCGAGAACCAGAAGTAGCGTTTGCTCCAGATCGCGGCGCAGTATTCGACCGCTGCGGTCATACGAAACTCCGAACAATGGTGCCAGGCGAGCAGCTTGGGGGCGGGATTATAGAGTGCGCCTGGAAAGCGAACAATTCCAACTCCACGGACATGTGGA
>DASZPI010000417.1:0-3283 GCA_035550355.1 Pirellulales bacterium | reverse complement strand
GCTGCTGCGCGAAGCCGAGAACGGCCGACTCGACGCCGAACAGCGGTTTCGCCTGCGGGCCATCATCCAATCGCTGGCCGAGGAGGACGGCGACGACACGGTCGATCGCGTCAGCGGGCTGCTGGCGGTCGATCCGTATCTGTGGCTGGCGCTGCTCGAACGCGCGAGCCTCGAAGCGCGGCAGATCGCGGCCGAGCGCCTGGAAGGATTGCTCGGCGAGCCCGTTGACTTCGATCCCGAAGCGGATGCCGAAACGCGCCGCACGCAGCGCGAACGGCTGCTCGAGCAGATTCGCCGGGTCATGACGCTCGACGCCAGCCAGTGATCGGCGCTATGGCGGACACATCGCGAGGGTTGATCGCAGCGAGCTGCACCACGAATTAACGGTGGGCCTCGCCGCCGCGGCTCGCCCCACGCTCCGACGACGACTGACGATTTGTCAGTCCCACCACCAGCGCTCGTCGGCGCTGCCTTGCTCGGCCGCGTGACGTTGGCTGTCGGCCTGGCCGCTGCGATCGGGCAGCACCGACTTGATCGCCGCGCGCAGGTCGGCCGTCACGCCGCCGCTGACGGCGGCAACGATCTGCACTTGCCGTATCAAACGCGAGTTCGCGACGGTGTCGACGCTCGTTGGCGCGGCATCGTATGGCACGGCAAGTTCCTGTGCGTTTCCAAAGCAGGTCTGGTGCCAGCCGATCTTGTCGCCAAGCTCGTACTGCACGAGCGCCGCAACCCGCGCGAGGTCGAACACGTTTTGCAGCTCGGCATAGATTGGATACTTGGCCGCCAGCTCGGCGAAATGTTGCGTGAACCGGTGGGCAAATTCGCGGTTCAGCTCATCCGACTTGCCCGTTTGGGTACGCTGCCCCTGGGCGGCGAGCAGCTCGTTTTCGCTTTGCAGTTGCACCCCTTGGCCGCGGACTGCGAACGCCAGCCGGGTGTCGTCGGCCGCAAGCGCGTCGTCGGTCATCGTAAACCACCAGCGCAAAACGCTCATGCTGGGGGGCGCTTGCCCGGCCGGAATGGAATCCAGGTAGCTGGGCACGTCGAGTGTGCCCGGTTCGAGCCCGATGCCGACCAGCTTCATGCGGTAATCGGCCTCGACGAGCACGCGCGCCGCATGCGTATGCGGATCGATGCCGAACACCGAAATCACTTGCGTGCCAAGGGTCGACCGCACCTGTTCCAGCCAACGGTCGCGCTCGCCGGGCTTCAGCGCCCGACCACGCGATTGATCGAGAAACGCCTGCGTCCGCTCGAGGCCGACCTGCGTCGGGTCGATCGAGCAGCCGAAGCGTCCGTCGCCGTTCGTGCGCAGTTGACGCAGCAGCACCACCAGGTCGTCCAGCCGCAGCACCGGCCGGCCTGTCTCGGCGCTGACCCAGCGCTGTTCGGCATCCTGCTGCCAGGCGGCGGCGGGACCGGCGATCACCAGCTCGCCCGTCTCCGGGTAAGCGAAGATGTACTGCACACGTTCGAGCCCCGCGAGCAATTGCATTTCATCGTCGGGCTGGGCGCCGGCAGCTAAGCGGCGCTGCAGCGCCCGTTCGAGCCGGGTGAGCGAAACTTTGCGCAGCGGCGCGGTGCGGCGTGGGTCGCCGACGGCGTTCGACGCGGCGTTGGCGGTGGCTTGCTCGCGCAGCGTGCGCAGGCTGGCATCCGAGTTTTTTGGCATCCGTCGCAGCATGCCCTGCGGATCGACCGATACGCCGCCGGTGAATTGCTTGACCGCCCCCGCGCCACCAACGTCGTTCCAAGTTTGCGGAGCGATGGTCGAGGTCAGCAGTTCGATGAGCGAGTTAAAGTCGGGCTGTACGCCGCCGCCCAGGGCCAGCGGCGGCTCGCGGCGAATCTGGTCGTACACGCCTTGGCGGCGCAAGTCGTCGCTGATCATCGACGTGGTCGCTAACGACGCGCCACTCGCGCCGGCGGCGCGCTGCGCCAAGGCGGTTTGCTCGAGCAGCGCGTCGCGCCGCGCCCGATCGGTTTCGTTCTGCGCTTCGGCAAGCGCCGGCGCGAATTCGCCTGCGGCCAGGCGTTCGTCGAGCGCAGGCTCGGCAGCGCTCGCCGCCGAAATAAGGCTCGTCCGCACAGCGGGCGCAATCGTGAGAAACAATCCGACGACTATGCTCGACGGCAATCCACGTCGAATGGTCCTCATGGCAGACTCCTGGGTCGGGGCCGAGTTAGAAAATCATCGATTCACGGAATCGTCACTCATCGGAAGCAATTTCTGCCCCGCCGCCGTCGCGGCGTACAGCCGAACCTCGTGTCCCGAGGCGACCGCAAAGAACTGCTCATCCTGGCTAAAGGTAATTGCGGCAATGTCGCCTGGAAACTGGCTGAATGCGAAAAGAACGGCAGGATCGTCCGATTGTTGGCCGTCGATTTGCCAGTCCCAGAGTCGCACTTCGCGATCGCTGGCCACCGCCAGCCGGCGTCCGTCGCGGTTAAAAGCGACGCTGGTCGTGCGTTGCTCGCCTTCGGCCGGTTTGCTCGGTCGGCGCTGCAGCATCAGCCGACCGGCGTCGGCATGCCAGAGGGTAAAGAACTGATTCGGGCCGGCGGCGGCGAGCCAGGCACTGTCGCCGCTTGCCGCAACGCCGCCGAGCGTCGCCTGCCGCTCGTGGCTGGTCACGCCATAGCGGTGCAGGTCAGCGCCGTCGGTTCGCCAGTGGAACAGCGGTGTGGCCGAGTTCGTGGCCCAGGCGGTCCATTCGGCCGAGGCCGGGCGCTGCGGCCCGTCGAGAAACCGTTGCGCCGCCAGGAAAACGTTCGCGCCGCTGCCGCGATCGTAAAACGTCACGGCCTCGATCGGCTGCGCACCGGCGACGTCATCGCCAAGCGTAAGCTCCGGGTTGTCGTCGCTGGATTCGACCAGCCAAACTCGGGCCCGATGGTCGGAGCAACCGACGACGAAGCGTGTTCCGTCGCCGCTGAAGGCGACACTGCGAGCGGCGACCCCCTCGGGAACCTTGAATTGGCGCGCGAGCTTGCCATTCTGCGTATGCCACACCCGCACGGCGCCGTCGTCGCCGACGGTGGCAAGTTGATCGCCGAACGGCGTGAAGGCCACCGCGCGAACGCTGCCGTGGTGGGCGATTTGTTCACGCGGCACACGCTCGAGCTTCTGCCGCATGCGATGCGTGTTCGTCCACGGGTCCCACTGCCACAAATGCACTTCGCCGTCGTCGTCGGCCGAGGCGACGATGTTCACCCGGCTTAGCGCGACGTGATTGACCTTCGCCGCGTGACCGCCGTAGGCAATCCTTGCCGCGGCGGG
>DASZPI010000416.1:0-2231 GCA_035550355.1 Pirellulales bacterium | reverse complement strand
ATTGACTTTTCAGCTCGGCGCCGGTCAGCCGATCGCTCGCGAGCATCACGGCGCTAATCAACAAGGCGCTCATGAAGTAGTATCGAATCCGCATCATCGCTCGCACACTCCTTAGCGCCGTTGTACCGATAGTTGACGTTCCGCAGGCGTTGCTCGTAGATCAGCATCCGCTTGTCGAGTGAATTAGATCGGCGAGACGAACTGGCTACGCCTTCTCCGGTCCCGACGTGGCCCAAACCGTCTCCAGAGACGCTATTTGACCAGGACCACGGCGCATCCGCCAAAACGGTCGTTGATAGTTCAGCCCCGCAGCTTCCGCGATCGCGATAGCCGAGGGATGGTTGCGCGGGGCGTCGACATACACGTTACACGCTGCCGCATCGCGCAAGGCCCGCTTCAATAACGCTTGCCCGATCGACTCATCATCGGCCATGCAGGGGCCAATGTGGCGTGCCACGGCTCCGGGTCGATGAAAGGCGAACCCCCGCACGCGACCGTCGACAACACAAACCATGCCTTCGACGGCCGGGGTACTGAACCAGCGCTCGAATAGTCGCCGCCGATCGCAGCCGATGGCGTGGCGGTCGATCGCGACGATGGCGTCGAGGTCGGCCGCATCGATCGGTCGCATGACAAAACCATCGCCCTCGGCTTCGAGCTTGGGCTGGCCGATGTACCGCGAGAACTCGCTTTCGACCGTGAAGCCAAGCTGTTCGTACAGCGGTCGCCCCAGCGGTGTCGCGTCGAGTGCCAAGGTTTCGATCCCGGCTTCGTCGGCCAGCCGCAGCGCATGTTCCACCAGCCTTCGGCCGATCCCCTGGCGGCGGAAACGCTCATCGACAAGCACCATCGCGACCCAGCCGGCGCGCTCGAAGCGGCAAACCATCGTCGTGCCAATCACCTGCGACGCGGCGACGGCAACGAACGCCCCGTTCCCGGCCAGCGCCAACATCGTTTGCCAATCGTCCGGCGTCTGATTCCAGCCGGCAGCCCTGCTCAGCCGAAGGCCGCTGGGCAGATCGTCGACGGTCATGGCGCGGATCAGCATGGCCGACCTTGATACCCGGCCCATTACCCAAAAACGCTTCGCATCAGGTCGCGGGTGCCGAGGGTTCGGGGGCTGACGAACAGTTCGCCCGCCGAAAAGCCGGCGGCGGTGCCGTGGTGCAATGCGATCGCACGGACGCGCTCGAGCACGTGCGCTTTAGCCACCGGGAACTGCGTTTCGTAAATCTTCACCGCCTTGAGCTTGGTTTCCAATGTGTCGCCGATGTCGACAACCAGATGTCCTGCCCCTTGTGGCATCTCGAGCGAACCGAAGGCGAGCGTGAAGTACAACTGCGCGGGGATCGTATGTACCGGCAGATCGGGGAAGTGCTCGTCCCACTTGGTCAAGCGCGCGTAGAAGACTGCGGCATCGGTAATCTGCATGGCCTGCCAATGGTCGGGCGACGCAAGTGGCGTCTTCTCGTCGAAACCAAGCACGAGCTTGGGCCGGAACTTGCGGAATTCTCTGGCCAGGGCCACGCGGGCCTCGAAACTGTCGAACAACCGGCGATTGGGCAGCTCGAGATGAACACGGCGTTGAACGCCCAGAGCCTCGGCCGCGCGACGCGCCTCGGCCAGCCGCACTTCGGGCCCCGGCGACAACGGCGTCGGTTCGCCGTCGGTCAGGTCGATGATGCCAACCCGGTAGCCTTGCTGCGCCAGCTTGGCCAATGTCCCGCCACAGGCGATCTCGACATCGTCGGGATGGGCCCCGACGGCGATTACATCAAGTTGTTCCGTCTCAGCCATGGATCGTTCGGTCTGGCCGTCGTCTTGCGCCGCGTGGACCTCAGCTCGTCGTGCGGGCTCGTGGTGCGGTCACGGTTTCACAACCGACACAAGGAAGGTCGGGTTCAGGGCCTCAAACCGGACGCGCTCGAGTTGGTAGTTGCCACGGGCGATATTGACCATCCACACGTTGACGTTCGCCTGTCGGCGCGAGAGCACCGCGTACACCTCGGCCAGGCTTTCAATGCTGCCGACGCTCGTCACCAGGCGCCCGCCCTGGCGCAGCCGACCATACGCGAGCTCGACCAACCGGCTGACATCACGGCCACTGCCGCCGACGAACACGCTGTCGGGCGCGGGCAACGGCTCCCACGCCTCGGGTGCTCGACCCAAGATCGGCACCAGATTCTGCACGCTGAACCGTTCGGCGTTGGTAAGAATCAGCCTGTGGTCCT
>DASZPI010000415.1:0-8897 GCA_035550355.1 Pirellulales bacterium | reverse complement strand
AGATGCTCAAGCCGCACTATTTTTCCGAGAACCAAGGCTCGGGCGACAACCGGCACGACACGCTGATGCCGGCCATGAGCACGCTGATCATCATCGCGCACGTCAAGGATGGCGCCGACTTGGCCCGCCAGCACGATCTGCCGAAGCCGATTATCGATTTCATCGAGCAGCACCACGGCACGACGCTGGTCGAATACTTCTACCATCGCGCCAGCGAGCGGACGCACACCGACCCCAACGGCGCCGAGGTGGAAGAAAGCTCGTATCGCTATCCGGGACCGAAGCCGCAAACAATCGAGGCCGCGGTGCTGATGCTGGCCGACGCTGTGGAAAGCGCCAGCCGAGCGCTCGTCGAGCCGACGCCGGCACGCATAGAAAACCTGGTCGAAGAGCTGGGCATGAAGAAGCTGCTCGACGGCCAATTCGACGAATGCCACCTGACACTCGAGCAGCTCCGCACGATCGAAGATAGCCTGATCAAGTCGCTCACCGCCGTGTATCACGGCCGCGTGAAGTATCCGACGCAGGCGTCGGCGTAAGGGCGTGAGCGCTCGGCCTGCGGCGGTCCAGGTTCCAGCGTCGAGATGCTCGCCGGTTGCACTCAAATCCTCAACGGTTGCCGGTCTATCGCCGGTATTCCGCTCCCAGGAACATACCGTGATAGAACACGGTATTCGTGGTGACCGTCGCCGCGCCGAAAGCCGGGTTCGAGGCGGCGACCTGATCGGTGGCCAGCGCCACGCCATCCAGCCACAGCAGCTCGTAGGTTCCCCGTAGCGACCAGCGGCGATTGAGTTGGTACTGCGCGGTCCAGCCCATCTCGGCAACGAACGCGGCATTGCCTTGATTGGCAGCCGATTGGAAGGTCGGTCCAAGCGCTTGTGTCAGCACCGCGCTGTTGCTGGCGCTCACCCCGTACACGCCGCCTTTGGCGACGCCGCTGAGCGTGAGGCGACGGCGTTGATACAGCAATCCATCGACGCCCAACTGGCCGCCGAACAGCGTATTGAACGCGCTGACCGTGTTGACGGCGTTGTTGAGCCCGGGACCAATGTTGTGCGTCGTTGTCAGACGCTCGGTGAGGTCGAGATAGCGGAAACCGGCGAACGGATACATGAAGCGCGTCGTCGGCCGCCAGGTGTTCAGTTCGAAGCTTTGCAACTGCGAGCTGAACGAGGCGGAGACGATTTCCGGAAACACAATATTGCCCAGCGGGACAATGTACTGGATCGAGGTACCTGCGGGCGCGACGGCCGATCCGAACGTCGAATTGAAACCATAGATGCCGAAGTAGCGAACTTCGATCGATCGGTCGAGCCCGAACACGTTGCGCCGAATGGCGCTGATGTCGTAGCCCCAGCCGGCGTTGGCTTGCAGCTGATTGGCGTTGAGCAGCTCGGGACCGCCGGCGATGCGCCGTGTGGTGAGTATCGTCGAGCCACTCGGCCGGCTGCGGTCGAGGAACATCGTTCCCACACGCACCGTCCAGCAGGGCTGGCAGGGACGGCAACATTGCTGGAAGCAGTTGCTTTGCCGCGGGCAGCAGGCGCCGGCTTGGAACGGAGCGGGCGGCGCCAATTCGTCAGCGGTTGTTTCGCTGGCATCAGCGTTCTCGTAAGCCGCTTCGTCGACGTCGGTCGACAACCCGCACGGGAGGTTGGGGTAAACCCGTTGCCGACGAGCGAACGGCTCGCGCTGCGAACGTGGCTCGTACGGCGGCTCGGCCGTCGCTTGCGGCTCGTCGAATGATTCCTCTTCGGCGAACACCGCGGTATTTGCAACGTCGCCGAATTCCGCCCCATTCACAACGGCGTGGCTCACGGCCACACAGGCCCCCAACCACACCAGGGCCGACCAAGTGATGATCGCTTGTGCGCGTCGCATTGCCGTGCTCTCCTTCGTTCCCGCTGCGTGCGAATGCTGGTAATGTGTGCCGCCTTGCGCCTTCGAACGGCGTAGGCATTTGCCGCCACAGGCGTGCTAATGGGATCGACCGTCGTATGCGGAAAGGGCAGAAAATGCCGGACCGCGGGAATATCCGGCACGCCGAGCAAAAACGGCATAAACGGACAACCGTTTCAGCCCGCAGATCCGTTACAGACGGACCACGACCGGCGGAATAATCGCTACAATCGACACCCGCAAATCACCCGCCGCGCTCGACCGGATTCCGGAGCATGTGACCTAAGTGCCGAACTACAAAGTCTCTTTTGCGGTCGATGACGGCTGCGATGTGGATCTGCAGCGGCTACGTGCCGGCGTCGAGTGGGTTTTGCGCGATGCTGGCATCGCCCGGGCCACGGTGAGCGTGGCAATCGTCGATGACGCGACGATCCACGAGCTGAACGTTCGCTACCTCGCACACGATTGGCCGACCGACGTACTCAGCTTTTTGCTCGAGAGCGGCGAAGATTCGCTCGAAGGCGAGATCGTCGTGAGCACGGACACGGCGACCTCAATGGCCCGCGAGCTGGGGCGGTCGCCGGCCGACGAACTGCTGCTGTACGTGGTGCACGGCGCGTTGCACCTTGTAGGCTACGACGACCAAGACGACGCCTCGCGCGCCGACATGCGAGCGCGCGAGGCGTCGATCCTGGCAAGGCTTGGTGTCGCGGACGTCTCGTAGCGCGGCCACGACGATTTACTTGCGATACTCGACGCCCAGGAACGCACCGTGATAGAAGACGGTGTTCGTCGCCACGGTCGCGGTGCCGAAACCTGGGTTCGACACTCGGACCTGATCGGTCGCCAGCGCCACGCCGTCGAGCCACAGCAACTCGTAGGTCGCGCGCAGCGACCAGGCATTGCTCAGCCGGTATTGGCCGGTGAGCCCGACTTCGCCAACGAAGGCAGCATTGCCCTGCGAGGCGGACGAGCCGAACGTCGGGCCGGCCGTCTGGGTCAGCAGCACGCTGTTGCTCGCCGTGTTGCCGTAGACACCCGCCTTGCCCACGCCGCTGAATGACAACCGACGGCGTTGATACAAGTAACCGTCGAGCCCGACCTGCGCCCCAAACAGCCGGTTGAACGCGTTGACGCGGTTCGTGGCCAGGTTCAGCCCCGGCCCAACGTTGTGAATGGTCGACAAGCCGCGCTCGGTCAGGTCGACGTAGCGGAAACCGACGAGCGGGAACAACCAACCAGACCGCGGCCGCCAGGTGTTGAGCTCCGCGCTTTGCAGTTGCGACGCATACGAGGCCGAAACGACCTCGGGAAATACCACGTTTCCCAGCGGGACGACGTACTGGATCGCCGAGCCGGTCGGCGACGTGAACGGCCCAAAACTGGAATTAAAGCCGTAGACGCCGAAGTACCGCGCCTCGAGCGTGTAATCCGAGCCGAGCACGTTGCGGCGCAAAGCGCTCACGTCGTAGCCCCAACCGGTGTTGGGTTGCAACTGGTTGGCGTTCAGGATCGGCGTCGAGCCCGGAGCAAACGTCGACGTCAGGATATTCGAGTTGCTGGGCCGGCTGCGGTCCAAGAACAGTGTTCCCACGCGCACCGTCCAGCACGGAGCGCACGGTCGCGGGCAGCAGAACGATCCGCCGCATCGGCCCGAGTAGCTACCGGAGCTGGGGACCGTCGCTGGTTGCTCCGCCGCCGCAGCCTCGGCCGCAATGCTGCTCAGCCCTGATGCTCTCGACGGCTGAGTCGCGGCAACCACGCTTTGCCGATACTCGGTCAGCTCGGCCGTCAGCGCATCGTCGTACAACGGCTCAACGCCCGGCCGGTCGACCGTCTCGCCGGCAACGATCGCGGCCGACTCGTCGGCGACCTCGGTAAACTCTCCGGCGCGGGCGATCCGAACGCCGCATAGCGCGCTGGTTCCAATCGATACGACCGCTACAAAACGAACGACCGCCTGAGAACATCGCATCGTACGCCCTCCCTGGCTTTGAGGTGCCCGCGCACCGGGCCGGCGAACCGCCTGGAATAAATTCGGAGTGCTAGCGCATCCATGCGCCGACGTGTTTATGGGATCGGCCGTTCATTCCGGCAGCCGCATCAAACGCAGACAGCCAGGTATATTGCAAACCCTCGGCATACGCGCGCAAGTCGCGATCGTCGGCACGACCGTCAGCCGCGGCGCTCGTTTTCGTGTATAAAGACGTACTCCGTTTCCCGCATTTCCGAGAGTTTCCGCATGTCTCAAGCGCTTCGCGATCGGCTGTTTCAGGAACTCGACGCTTTGGTGATCGTCGATCCGCATACGCATATCAATCCGCACGCGCCGGCATCGACCACGCTGGTCGACATCCTGGGCTACCACTACTACACCGAGCTGGCGCACTCGGCCGGCATGCCCAAGGGCGATATCGAAGAACCAGGTCTCGATCCGAAAGAAAAGGTACGCCGCCTGGTCGAGCGCCTCGCGCCACTGGATAACACGATTCAGTACAGTTGGTTCGTCGAGCTGGCCCAGAAGTTCTTCGGTTTTGCCGACGATCGCGTGACGCCCGAGAACTGGGAGCAACTTTACGACACCGCCGCTGCGAAAATGCGCGCGCCCGATTGGGCCAATACCGTGCTCAAACAGAGTCGACTATCGGCAGTCTTTCTGACGAACGACTTCGACGACCCGCTCGCAGGATTCGACACACGGGTGTATGTCCCCTGCTTGCGAACCGATGACCTGGTGTTTCACCTGGCGAAGCCCGAGGTGCGCGCCCGGCTGGAAAAGTCGAGCGGTGTGAACGTCACGACGGCCGCGAGCTTGCGGCAAGCCATCGGCAAGCGGTTCGATCATTTCAAGAAAAGCGGCGCTCGGGCCTGCGCGATCTCGCTGCCGCCGTATTTCGCTCCAGCAAAGGTGAGCGAAAAAGACGCCGACGGCGCGCTGCAATCGTTGCTCAAGACCAGCGTGCAGACGTTCGAAGACCCGCACCGCACGGTATCGCACTTCGTGTTCTGGACCCTGGCTGAGTTCTGCGTCGAGTACAAACTGCCCTTCGACCTGATGATCGGCGTCAACCGGCAGGTGTACCCGGCCGGCGTATACCAGGGGCAAGACCTGTACGACAGCCGCGTGTCGCTGATCCAGTACCGCGAGCTGTTCAACGCCTTTCCTCAGGTCGTGTTCCCGATTTCGGTGCTCGCCAGCGTCACGAACCAGGAGCTGACCAGCTATAGCTGGATTTTTCCGAATGTGGTGACGAACGGCCATTGGTGGTATTCGAACACGCCGACGTTTATCGAGCACGACCTGGCAGCGCGGCTCGAAGCGGTGCCGCGCACCAAGCAGATCGGTTACTACAGCGACATGTACAAGCTCGAGTTCGCGCTGCCGAAATTCGCAATGTTCAAGCGCATCCTGGCCAAGGTGCTGGCCGAGCGGTTTGTCGTCGATCGCGGCTGGAACGAAGATCGTGCGCTGGCATTGGGCAAGCAAGTGCTGCGCGACAACACGGAAACGGTGTTTGGCGTGAAGAGCTGAAGCCGATGCGGCCGTAGAGACACAGCAGACACGGAGGTGGTGCGAGTGCGGTTTCTGCTTTTCTTCGTGTTCCTTGATGCGGTTTTGCTTGCGATCGTCGCCTGCGCCGACGAATCGCTCCCGAAAATCGACGCTTTTGATTTGTCCGATCTGAACGGTCGCGAGGTCACGCCGGCTGCGTGGCAACAATATCGCGCAGTGGTCGTGGTGTTCTTGGGAACCGAGTGCCCGGTGTCGAACGGCTACGCCCCCGAGTTGCGGCGACTGTACGAGCGGTTCCGTTCCAGCGATGTCGAGTTCTATGGCGTGTACGGCGAGCCGGGCATCACGCCTCAATCCGCGCGCCAGCACGCGGCCGAGTACCAAATCCCGTTCACCCTAGTCATCGACGCCGATCAGCAGCTTGCCGGAACGATTGGCGCGCGCCGGATGCCCGAGGCAGCCGTAGTCGCACCCGCCGGCCAGGTGCTGTATCGCGGCCGAATCGACAATCGCTATTTGTCGAATGGGCAGCGCCGCATCGAAGCGACGTCGCACGACCTGCAAGCTGCCCTCGAAGCCGTGCTGGCCGGCAAATCTCCCCAACCGAATGAGACCGAGGCCTTTGGCTGCCCGCTGCCGAAACCAAAGAGGACGAAGCAATGACCACCGAGGCACAGAGACACAGGAAATCAATGCAAAGTGCAAATCGCAAAGCGCAAAATGCGGAAAACCGTTCACGCATTCTGCATTCTGCAATTTGCAATCTGCGCTTTGCCCGCGATCTGTCTCTCTGCGCCTCGGTGGCTCTCTTTGCTTTGCCATCGATCGTGGCCGCCGAAGAAACGGTTACCTATTCAAAACATGTGGCGAAGATTCTTTGGGACCGCTGCGCGTCGTGCCATCGGCCGGGCGAAGTGGGGCCATTCCCCTTGCTGACGTACGACGACGCTGCGAAGCGCGCCGATTTTATTGCCGACATCACCCGCAGCCGCCGCATGCCTCCGTGGCACGCCGAGCCTGGATACGGTGATTGTCTCGACGATCGTCGGATGAGCGACGACGAAATTGACACGCTTGCCGCGTGGGCGCGCGCCGCAGCGCCTGAGGGCAACCCGGCCGACCTCCCCTCGCGGCCGACGTTCCACGACGGTTGGCAACTCGGTACTCCCGACCTGGTGCTCACGCTGCCTGAGCCGTTCGCCGTGCCGGCCGATGGTCGCGACGTGTTCCGCTGCTTCGTAATTCCGACCGGCGTGGCCGAGGACCGCACCGTCGCGGCGGTCGAATTTCGTCCCGGCAATCCACGCGTGGTGCATCATGCGTTGTTCTTTCTCGACCGGGCCGGCAATGCTCGGAAGCTCGACGAGCAGGATGCCGAGCAAGGCTACGCCTCGTTCGGCGGCATTGGCATCATCCCGACCGGCGTGCTTGGTGGCTGGGCGCCGGGCGGCATTCCGCGCCGACTGCCCGATGGCCTGGGCCGCATGCTGCGCAAAGATTCCGACCTGGTGATGCAGGTGCATTACCACCCTACCGGCAAGCCCGAGACCGACCAGTCGCAGATCGGCATCTATTTCACACCCGAGCCCGCGAAGCGAATCGTGGCCGGAATCTTCATCGTCAATCGCAACATTCACATTCCGCCGGGAGCCAAAGAACACCGCGTGACGGCCGAGTTCACTACCCCCTGCGATATTGAAGCGATCGGCGTGGCGCCGCACATGCACTATATCGGCCGACAGATGAAGGTTACCGCCCATCTGCCCGACGGCAGCGAGAAGATCATGATTTGGGTCAAGGATTGGGACTTCAATTGGCAGTCGCAGTACTTGTACAAAGAGCCGCTCAAGCTGCCCAAACAAACGCGCATCGTGGCCGAGGCGATCTACGACAACTCGGCCGACAACCCGCGCAATCCCAACGAACCGCCCAAGTGGATTCGCTATGGCGAGCAAACGACCAACGAAATGTGCTTGTGCGGCGTGCCGTTCATCGCCAACAGCCGCGACGAGTACATGCAGGTGATGCAGGAAGTAATCCGCGCCAACGCACCATTCCTGAAGCTCGGTGAATTGTTCAAAAGCTCGCCGTGAAGCGAACCCCCGGGGCTAGTCCTTCAATTCTTCCAGCATATTCACCAGGGCGTCGGTCATCTTGCGCGAGGCGTTGATCTCGACGCGGTTGGTGCCCAGCCAGGTTTCGTAGCCGCCCAGGCGGTGTTGCTCGGGCGTGGGCAGGTAACCGTAGGCGCCGTTGGCAAGTTCGATCGTAAAGGTCGGCTTCCAGGGGCTGCGCTGTTTGATTTCGAGACCTGTTTCGGTGAACGTTTCGAACGGGCTCGTGGCGATTCCCAGGTCGCCTATGCGAATCGCTTGCAGCACCATCGTCACTTCCGGCGGTGCGGTCTCCATGTCGAGCGTGCGGTTGGCGTACGCCAGATCGCGAGCATGGTCGGGCTTTTGCTCGCCGGCCACCAGCCGCTTGGCACGGGCGACCATCTCGGGCGTCGGCTTGCGCGACGCCACGGTCAATTCGCGCTCGGTCATGCCCAGCGGCACCCAATCGTGAAACTCGATCGACTGGTGAACACGGTACACCTCGGCGGCGACGGCATTGGCGACGATCCGCATTCGGCCGTAGGGTGGCTGCTTCGGATGCGGATGCAGCACATTATTGTTGTTCACGTCGCCGCTGGTCCCGTTGCTCATCATGCCGACAAACGGCGGATCGAGCCGGTCGGCCCCTAACATCTGCTGGATTCGATCAGCAAACACGGCAAAGTAATCGGCCGAGATTGCCGACCCTGTCGTACCGCCAACGTAGTGCAGCGAATAATTCGCCAACAGCGCAATCGGTCGGCCGTCGCGTGATTGCACCGACAAGAATGAGACCTGCGGATCGGTTGGCCCCGCCGGCTCGATGAGGTTAGGGCTCTTGGCCGGCGGGTTCATCCGCACCTGGTCGACACCGCCGAACGGATTGGCCAAATCGGGCCCCGGCTTCATGTACCAGCGGCGATTGAACACCTGGTCGGGCTCGGCGCCCACGCCCCAGCCAATGCGGGCCGGCTCGAGGTTGTTCACCGCGCGCACCAGCCCGTCGGCAATTCGCCGCACCAGGAACTGTTGATACGTCGAAAGCTGCGGGTCGGGCGTGAGCAACCGCTGCGAACGGCCACTGACGCCCGAGTGAGTATGCGTGGCCGAAATGAGAATGCGATTTGTCGGAATGCCGGTCGCCTTGCTGGCGAGTTCCTTGGCCTCGTCGCAAACCTCGCGGGCCAGGCTGAGGTTGTCGCATACGACCATGGCGATCCGCGTCGCGCCATCGTCGAGCACCAGGCAACGGGCATGCAACTCGTCGTGGATGTGCTTCGACGGCTGCGGATCGAAACCGCCAACGACCAGGTCGCCAATCAACGGGGTGATGTTGCTTGTGGCCGCGCCCGCGCGGAACACACGCTCCTCGGCGGCGGCGCAGG
>DASZPI010000414.1:0-14893 GCA_035550355.1 Pirellulales bacterium | reverse complement strand
ATTCGGAGCCCTTTTCGTACGAATCGGCCTTCGCCTACAAATGGCTGATCGAGAAGCAGATTTCGGGCGAGCCGGTTCTGAACTACGATCTTGCCAAAGGGCCCGTCGAGGCTCCCTGGCTTAGTTGGGCTGCATACCTGTGGACCAACGGCGATCAACCACGTTCGAGTGACGGTGTCGTGTTCGGGTACGACGACTTTCGCGAAAACGACCGCATGCATGAATCGCCGGCCGGCCAACGAAAAGTTGGCAAGCTGTTACTCGATTTCTTCAAGAACGACTCCACCACCCGCGGCTGGTTTGTTGCAAAATCGCCGAATAACGGCAGTTAAGCCGCCGCAAGCGGGAACGTGGTGGCTCTTGTCGCATCGGTCGGCTACCGATACCATTACAGGTTCTAATTTTTGTACTGTTGCCCCTGTCGGGATTGCCGAGGAATACCAGCCATGCAGAAGGAAATCCACCCCCGGTACATGGAAACGGTCGTGAAATGCGGCTGTGGCAACTCTTTTGTCACGCGCAGCACGCAGCCGGAAATCAAAATCGATATTTGCAATGCTTGCCACCCGTTCTATACCGGCAAGCTGAAGTACGTCGATACTGCCGGCCGAATCGAGAAGTTCAAGAACAAGTTTTCGGCCGCGGGTTATGCCAGCCTCAAGCGAGGCAAAAAGGCCCCGAAGTCTGCCGAGCCGGCCGCCGCCGCCGAGTAGCGACGCGCATCGCAACATGGGCGCCGACCTTCATGGGTCGTGCGCCCTTTTTGTTGGCGTCGTTCGACTCTCGACCTTCGGTTCGTGACCAACCATGAGTACCCGAGAAATTCTCGATCAGCAACTGGCCCGATTCGACGAGCTGGAGCAAAAGCTTGTCGATCCGGTGGTGTTGAGCAATTCATCGCAATTGGCCGCGGTGGCCCGCGAGCGCGGCTCGCTGGCGCGCGTGGCAACCAAGTACCGCCGGTTTCGCGATTTGAACCAGCAAATTGCCGACGCCAACGCCATGGTTGCTGGCGAGGACATCGATCTGCGCCAACTTGCGGAGGCCGAGCTGCCCCCGCTGCGCGAAGAACGCGAATCGCTGTGGAACGAATTGCTCGACCTGACGATCGGAGGCGAGGATGCGTCGCGTATGCGCTGCATCCTCGAAATTCGCGCCGGCACCGGCGGCGAGGAAGCAGGCCTGTTCGCGCGTGACTTGTACGACATGTATAAGCACTACGCCGAGAGCAAGGGCTGGAAGGTCGAGATTATGGACATGAACGCCACCGAGCTCGGTGGCTTCAAGGAGCTCGTGCTAGGCCTCGAGGGCGAAGGGGTCTACCAGCTCATGCAGTACGAGAGCGGCGGGCATCGCGTGCAGCGCGTTCCCGAAACCGAAGCCAAGGGACGAATTCAAACTTCGATCGCGACCGTGGCCGTAATGCCCGAGCCCGAGGACGTCGAAATCGATCTGAAGCCCGACGACTACCGCAAGGACTTGTTCTGCGCCAGCGGTCCGGGCGGGCAACACGTGAACAAGACGCAGTCAGCCGTGCGGCTTACGCACCTCGAATCGGGAATTGTCGTACAGTGCCAGGATGAGAAGAGCCAGCACAAGAACTTCGCCAAGGCGCTGCGCGTGCTTAAGACACGATTGTACGAACACAAGCGCGAGCAGGAACACGCCAAGCGGTCGCACGAACGCAAGACGCTCGTGGGCTCGGGCGACCGCAGTGCTCGCATCCGCACCTACAATTTTCCCGAAAACCGCGTGACCGATCACCGCATCAACTTGTCGCTGTACCAACTCGACAAGATCATGGCCGGCAACCTCGATCCGTTGCACAAGGCGCTGGTCGATTACGACCGGCAGCAGCATCGCGATTCGTTCGGGACCGTAGATTAAATGCAAAATGCAAAACGCAAAGTGCAAATTGACCTGAAATGCGACCGTTCGCATTTGGTACGTTGCGTTGTGCATTCCTCCGTCGGAGGCCTCCATGTCTGATGCCGGTCCATGGACAATTGGCCGGCTGCTGACGTGGACGACGGATTATCTCAAAACACGCGGGGCCGACAGTCCGCGCCTCGATGCCGAGGTGCTGCTCGCCCACGCTTTGAAGTGCCAGCGCATTGAGCTGTACACCCGCTTCGACGAAGTACCTGTGGACGAAGTGCGCGCGTCGTATCGCGCTTTGGTGCGCGATCGAGCCGACGGAAAACCTGTGGCGTACCTTGTCGGCCGGCGCGAGTTTTATTCGCTGCCATTTCGTGTGACGCCGGATGTCCTAATTCCGCGTCCGGAGACCGAGTTTCTGGTAGTTCGACTGCTCGACCTTGCTCAGCTCGCGACGAAGGAGGGAAAACATCTGCGAATCGCCGACGTCGGTACGGGCAGCGGAATCGTTGCGATCTGCGCGGCGCGCCGGCTACCGACGGCGGAAATCCACGCGATCGATTCCAGTGCCGCAGCGCTCACCGTCGCGCGATCGAACGCCCAGGAGCATGGCGTGGCGGATCGCATCGCTTTTCACGAAGGCGACCTGCTTGCGCCTCTGCCCCTGGACGCCAAGTTGGATTTCGTGGTGAGCAATCCGCCCTACATCGCCAGTCACGAGATGGACACGCTCGCGAAGGATGTCCGCGCCTTCGAGCCGCGACAGGCGCTCGAAGCGGGACCGCGAGGCACCGAGGTAATCGAGCGGCTCATCCCACAGGCGGCCGAGCGGTTAGTGTCGGGCGGCGCCTTGCTAATCGAGATCAGCCCTATGATCGAGGTGGCCGTACGAAAGCTCCTGGCCGACGACGGCCGGTTCGACGTGTTACCGACCGGTAAAGACCTCGCAGGGCTGGCGCGCGTCGCCGAAGCCCGGCGAAAATAGTCGGCTGGTCGATTGCACCTGGTGCTCAGCCAGCAGAACTGGCATTGCTCGTTTCCGGGCCTCGCATCAGACTGCCGTCTCAACGCCTACGGCCCATTGCCGCGATTCCGATGCTAGCAATCCATGGTGGCAAACCGCTCGTCGGCGCCGTTCGGGTCAGCGGCTCCAAAAACGCCGCGCTACCGATCATGGCCGCGTCGATTCTCGCCCATGGTCCGGTGCGGCTCTGCTATGTGCCGCAACTCAGCGACGTCGCTACGCTCGCCAGCGTGTTGACTGAGTTGGGCATGACGGTCCACCGTCGCGTCGACGGGGCATTGCACTTAGAAACTGTCGATCTACGACCGATTCAAGCGAGCCGGCGGTTTGTTCGGCGGATGCGCGCCAGCTTTTGCGTCCTCGGACCGCTGCTGGCTCGTCGGCGCCGAGCGGTGGTGCCGCTGCCCGGCGGATGCTTGATCGGCGATCGGCCGATTGACGTTCACCTTCGCGGCCTCGCGGCGTTGGGCGCCAATCTTCGTGTCGTCGGCGATCATTGCATCGCCCAAGCGTCGCGATTGCGCGGCACGACGATCGATTTGCGCGGTCCGCTGGGACCGACCGTCACGGGGACGGCGAATGTGCTTTCGGCGGCCGTGGTCGCCCGTGGCACGACGGTGCTCACATCCGCCGCGTGCGAGCCCGAAATCGCCGACCTGGCACGATTCTTAGTTTCGCTAGGAGCGCGGATCGAAGGAATCGGCGAATCGACCCTCGTCGTGCATGGCGTCGATTCGTTGGACGGCGGGCAACACACGATCATCCCCGACCGAATCGAAGCGGCAACGTTGCTGTTGGCTGGCCTCGTCACCGGAGGCAGTGTGATCGTCGAAGGCGCGTGCGCCGAACATCTCGCCGTGCCGTTATCGACGATGCAGGCGAGCGGTGCCACGATCACCATCGATGGGCAGCGAATCACAGGTGCGGCGAACGAGACTCGCAAACCGTTCTCAATTGACGCTCGACCGTACCCAGGTATGCCGACCGACCTGCAGGCGCAGTTCACGGTGCTCGCCGGCTTGGCGGGAGGTCGCAGCGTGGTGCGCGATCATGTCTTTCCCGATCGCTTTGCCCATCTCGCAGCACTGCGTCGGTTTGGCATGTTGATCGAGCGTGTTGAAAACACTGCGCTGGTCGTGGGCCAAACTTCGCTTTCCGGCGCTCGAGCAAACGCAACTGATTTGCGAGCGAGCGCGGCTCTCGTTCTTGTGGCGCTTGCCGCCGACGGGCGATCCACGATCAGCGGCTTGCGCCATTTGCGACGCGGCTACGAAGCGCTCGACGAGAAATTGCGATCGCTGGGGGCGCACCTTCGCATGAGCGCACCGCCGCGTTCGGCACCTGTTCCGATGCCAGGACTATTGGCCGCCGCGAAATAGCTTCTGAAACAACTGATTCTTGTTGCTCGTCAGCGGCCCCGTGCTCGGGTCATCGCGGAACGCGACGTAGATCATGTGATATTTCGCGTCCAAATCATCGGCGTAGTGCACCAACAGGGCTTCCGGGGTCATCGGTGGCTTTGGCGAGCCCCACTCGGGCAAGCGTTGATGCGAGATGATGATGTGCTCCAGGCGCAGCAAGGTTTCGGGGTCGAGCGGCTTGCCAGCTGCGGCCTGCGCTGCGGCGGCATCGCGCACAATATCGCGTCCCTGTAAGATGTGGCCGACCAGCGTCCCGGCTGGCGTGTATTCGGCGCCGCCGGGCTGCCAAGCAATTTCGTGCAACTTGCCAATGTCGTGCAGGATCGCCCCCGCGGCGACCAGCCCTTTGTTCAACGGCGGACGCAGGTCGGGATAGTAATTGTCGTACTTGTCGGCCAGCATCACGGCCGTACGGGTCACGCTGAGCACGTGCTCCAGATATCCCCCGACAAAGCAGTGATGGTTCCGTGTCGCCGCGGGAAGCGTGAGCAACTCGGAGCGATTCGATTTGAGCAGGCCAAGCACCAGATCGCGCAGCGGACGATCCCCGATTCGCTCTTTGGCAATCGCGACCAGTTCATCGTACATTTCATCCGAATCAAACTTCGATCGCGGCAGAAAATTGGCTGGATCAAAGCCCTCGGCCGTGTCGGCGTCGCACACCTCGCGAATTTTGCGAATTTCAAGTTGGGGGCCGTAGTTCGTCTCGCGGTACACGGCCCGGAGCTTGTAATAACAGCCCGGCACCCACCGGCTCCGGCAGTCATCGGCCCAGGTGGAATCGTTCCAGACCGGAAACTGCACGTGTCGCCCGGCATCGCGAAAGCCGACTTTGAAGTACGGCTTGCCATCGCGCGTCGTCAGCTCTTCCTTCGATGTAAGCAGCGCGAATAGGTCGGCTTCCTGGCCGTTTATCATTTCGGCCAGCGTGACGACCTGAACAACCTTGGTGCCCATGATGGCGTAATGCCTCTTCCTATTGCGCTTGGCGTTGATCGAACCTAATGCGCCGGCGCCTCGCTTTTCGCCGGCAATCGCCTATGAGCCGGCTGTCTACTTTTTATACCCATGCGGGTGCGAGCGATGCCAGCGCCAGGCGGTCTCGATGATCTCTTCGATCTTCATGTATCGCGGCGTCCACTGCAATTGCTGGCGAGCGCGACTTGCGTCGGCCACCAGTTCCGGAGGATCGCCCGGACGACGCGGGCCGACGACGGTCGGAATTTCGTGGCCGGTGATTTTGCGGCAGGCATCGATCACTTCGCGCACGCTGTTGCCGCTGCCGGTGCCAAGGTTCAGGCAAAGGCCGTTGCCCGGCTCCAGACGCTCAAGTGCCAAAAGATGGGCACTGCCCAAATCGTCGACATGGACATAGTCGCGAACACATGTGCCGTCGGGCGTAGGATAATCGTCCCCGAAAATCGTGATTTTCTCGCGCTGACCGAGAGCAACTTGCAGCACAAGCGGAATCAAATGTGTTTCGGGCGTATGATCCTCGCCGATGTCGCCGTCGGCGCTTGCCCCCGAGGCGTTGAAATACCGCAGCGCCGCATACGCAAAACCATAGGCATGGGCATAGTCGGCCAACGCCTGTTCAACGACCCGCTTGGTGAAGCCGTACGGATTTACCGGCAACTGCGGCTCGTCTTCGGTGATAGGGATTTTTTTTGGCACCCCGTAGGTCGCCGTGGTGCTTGAGAATACGATCTTTTTCACGTCGGCGGCGCGCATTGCTTCGAGCAGCGAAACGCTTTCGCCTATGTTGTTCAGGTAGTATTTCGCAGGGTCGGCGACGCTTTCGCCGACCTGCGCATAGGCGGCGAAATGCATGACCGCATCAATGCGCTGCTCGCGCATTACGGCCAAGAGACGCGATCGATCGCTCAATTGTCCTTCGACAAGCTGCCCCTTGGGCACCGCCCCTCGGTGGCCGTAAACGAGATTGTCGTAGGCCCAAACCTTATGTCCCGCCCGGCCGAGGAGCCGGACCGCATGACTGCCGATATATCCGGCACCGCCGGTCACAAGAATATTCATACTGCGGATTGTAGTTTCCCCGCCCCGGATTGCCAAAAGCTGTGTCGCTGGGCATGACGATGATATCGATCGGAGGGATTATGGGCGGCCGCAGTTCTAAAGCCACATCGAGCTCTCCGGGCCCGCAAACACGCGAGCACCCCTGGGCCGGCGCATTCGCGTCGTATTTACAGACCGAGTGCCACCTCAGCGCCAATACGGTGATCGCCTACCGGCGCGATCTGCGCAGGTTCAACGAGTGGCTTGCCGGGCGCCGCATCGAAACGCTGACCGTCCAGCAATTGGCCGACTACGCGAGCTGGCTGCATGCCCAGCAGCTCGCGCCCGCCAGCTTGGCCCGGCACCTGGTATCGCTGAAGCTGTTCTATCGCTACCTGCAGCTCGAAGGCATCATGCAGGACAATCCTGCCGAGCTGCTGGGAAGTCAGAAGCTTTGGGAACGCATTCCAATCGTCTTGCCGCCGCGGGTGATCGACGCCATGTTCACTGCACCGCGTGTGGGCGAGTCGTGTTGGCGGCGCGACCGCGCAATGCTCGAGATGCTGTACGCCACCGGCTGTCGCGCGTCGGAGCTGGCAAACATGCATCTGCGTGACGTGCATCTCGACGCCGGGTTCTGCATGTGTCACGGCAAGGGGGACAAGCAACGCCTCGTGCCGGTGGGCAAGCGTGCTGCTGACGCGGTCACGGCGTACCTCGAGCACGAGCGCCCTGCGTTGGCGGCACGAGCGTCGTCGCCTCCATCGTGGCTATTGCTCTCGCGATCGGGCGGCCCGTTGAGCCGGCAACGGATGTGGGAGTTGGTGACCTTTTTCGCTAAGCGGGCCGGCGCTCCCGAAGGAGTCAGCCCGCACACGCTGCGACATAGCTTTGCCACGCACATGCTTGCCGGCGGCGCCGACCTGCGCATGGTGCAAGAAATGCTCGGCCACGCGAACATTTCAACCACGCAGCTTTACACGCACGTCGATCATTCGCGCCTGAAGTCGGTACACCAGAAGTTTCATCCGCGCGCGTAGCTCGAGGCCGCTAGTTTTTGTGCTTCGAGCGCTCGAGCGCCTTCTGAAACGTGTCGAGTTGTTTGCGGATCAACCCCGACCAAGGTTGCTTCTCGACCGCCTCAGTTTGCGTCTTCACAGCGTTCTCGAAATCGCCGACGGCATAGTAGCACCGGCCGAGCGTGTCGAGAAACCCGCCATCGTTGGGCCGCAGCTCCAATGATTTCTGCGAACAGTGCAGGGCCTCTTGGTAGTCGCCCTCGGTGTTCGCAATCAGCCAGGCAAGCTGGTTGTAGTAGCGCGGATCGGCCGGGCTTTGCAGAATCTGGTTGCGAAAGCTTTCGGCAGCCTGGCGGATCTTCGTGAGCGTCGCTTCGCGCACCGCAGCGTCGGCGTTGGGGAGCCGATAAAGGCCAATCAAGATGTCCGCGTTTTCCGGGTCGTACGATAGCCCTTTCATCAAATTGACTTGCTGCGCGGCGTGATCCTTCATCAGTTCGGCCGCACAGGCCTTGAAGAAGTACATCTGCCCGCGTGCCGCGTCAAACTCCAGGCCAAGCCCTTCGACGGGTCTGCCGGCATTGCGGCGCTCCTCGAAGCCTTTGATCAAAATCTCGTACGCCGCAGCGGCGTCGGCATCGCGACCGATGTCGTGCAGCATGTCGCCCAGCAGGGCGGCGGCGCGCAGCGGCTCGTCTTCGTCCGCCGGGCCAATCGCCATGGCCTGGCGATATTCTCCCTCGGCCCAGCGGAACCAACTGCGACGCTGCAAGTCGTAGGCAATCTGCCAGTGATCGCGCGGATTGTCATGGTGCAACGCCAGCGCCCGCGCCGCGGTTTGTTGCGCCAGCTCCTCGTTGCCTTGCGCCCGGCATGCTTCGGCCAGAGCGTAAAACAGCGTCGGCTCCTGCTCGAAGCGGTCGGCAAAACGCTCAGCTGCCTCTTCGACCACTTTCCAAGCTTTCTGCTCGACCAACCACGCGAGCATGTCGCTTAGCGTGGCGTCGTCGGGCTCAAGCGAAACCATCTCGCGCATCGCGCGGATCGCATCGTCGTTGCGCCCCAATGCGCGCAGCGCCTTTACGTCTTGTTTCAAAAGGCCAATGACAATTTCCGCGCTCGATTGTTGAGGCTGCTGACGCAAGACCCGCGCTTCGGCGGCGGCCAGCCGCGACCAAGCCTCGGCAGACGATTTGGGCGTGTCACGTGTGGCAATCCACACACGCAGCCATTCCGCCGCGGGACGCGGACTACGTGCAAGCCCTTCGATCAGCAAGGCCTTGGTCTTCGACCAATCCTCGCCGGCCGACGATTTGCGATTGATCAACTTGAGCGCCGCCTGCTTCGAGACCTGCTGCGACCGGTCGAATCGCAGCACCCGACACAATGCCGGCAAGCCTTTGCCGTCGCTGAGTTCGGCAAGCTGGTTGGCCATCAGGATGCGGCCTTGCTCGCTGGCATTCTCGTAGTGCTCGAGAATCCGCTTCACCTCGGGCGGATCGGTGTCGAGCACCGCCTCGACCGGCAGCAGGCGCAACAGATATCGGGCGCGTTCGGCGATTTCGATGTCGTCGTCGTTCTCAGCCAGCGTCAGCGCGTCGAAGGCCTCGTGTCGCAGGCGAGCCAACTCTTCTTGCGCCCATTGCCGGACAAAGAAGTCGCTATCTCCAAGCTGGCGCACGAGTCGCTTGATACGCTCGTCGGCAGCGGTCGTGCTCGGATTGTCCGCCGAAGCCGACGTGGTCTGCGGCGCGGCGGTGGCCGCCGGATTGCCACATACACCGAGCGACCAAGCGGCAAAGGCGATCGCTGTAATCGGTACCGATAGCCGGCGAACGATTGGCCGCATGAGCGTACTCCGACGCACTTGGTGACCCGGCAATGACTCCGCTCGCATTATCGCAGCGATTCGACATCTCGGGTAGTAGCAT
This sequence comes from Pirellulales bacterium, assembly GCA_035550355.1. Lineage (GTDB taxonomy): Bacteria > Planctomycetota > Planctomycetia > Pirellulales > PNKZ01 > DATAXP01. Next base: position 5,604 of record DASZPI010000414.1, on the reverse strand, counting down.
GGGGGCTGGACACTGCGCCGATGGCCCGGTAGCCTCAACGCCGAAGCCACATCCTTTGCCGCTTGGCTGTGTTCCCTGGTCCCTGTTTCCGCGGAGATGATCGATGGAGCGTACGCTCATTCTGTTCAAGCCCGACTGTGTGGAGCGACGGCTCGTGGGCCGCATTCTGACCCGCTTTGAAGACAAGGGCTTGAACTGTGTGGCCATGAAGCTGATGCGGATCTCGCCCGAATTGGCGAAACGCCATTACGCGGAACATGTGAGCAAAGGATGGTACCCGACGCTCGAGAAGTTCATCACCGGCGCTCCGGTCGTGGCGGCAGTGCTCGAAGGGCTGGAAGTGATTCGCGTCGTGCGCGAGATGCTGGGAGCAACCAGCGGCTTAAAGGCAGCACCAGGCACGATCCGCGGCGACTATAGTTCCAGCCGGCAGATGAATCTGGTGCACGCCTCGGACGGCCCTGAAGCGGCAGCGCGCGAGATCGAGCTGTACTTCAAGCCCGATGAACTCATTGCCCACACGCCGACGATCACCACCTGGCTGCGTGCCGCGGACGAGACGTAGCCTGTGGCAAATTAGTTTGCCAGCGGCAACTCGTAGCATGCCGCCTCGCGGTCGTTGCGCAGCAGCAGGTAGCGCCCAGCGAGTGTTGGTTCGTTCCAGGTCTTATCGGCAAAAACAGTAAACCGGCCCAACTCGGTTGCACCTTCGGCATTGGCGTCGACCAGTGCTACTTCCCCGCTCTCGGCCTGCACGATCAGCAGGTCCCCGGCTTGCAAGATCTGGCCGTGCCCGTAGCGACCGCCGCGCCAGTTGCGGTTGCCTGTTTCCAGGTCGATGCACGTAAGCGCCGAGCCGTCATCCAGCGCGTAGGCAATGCCATCGCGCACAACCATGTTGGTGAATTTCGGCTTCAGGTAGCGCTTGCTCCAGACAGGGCTCACACTCCATACCCCGGGCGAATGGCCGATCTTCAAAAGCTTCGCTCCAAGCCCGTAACCGGCGGCGACCAGCAACTTGTCGGGCTCGATCGGCACCGGCTGAGGCACCTTTGGCTCGCCGCCGGGCCATTCGAAGGTCCATAAGTGCTCGCCGGTGTTCGGGTCGTGACCATCAACACTTTCGCGATTGACGATCACGATTTGCCGCACGCCAGCGAGTGTCGTCAACACCGGCGAATCGTAGGCTGAAAGCGCGTCGCCAGCGTGCCAGACCAGCTTGCCATTGGCTGTGTCGTAGGCTTCGAGCGAGTGGCCGTTGGGGCGCCCGGTGCTGACAATCACTAAATCGTCGATTACAAGCGGCGAGCAGCTTTTTCCCCACTCGGGAAAGATGGCTGTAAAGTTCTCTGCGTGTTCGTCGAGCAACGCGTGCGACCAAATGGCTTTGCCGGTCGCGCCGTCCAGACAGTTGAGCCGGCCCTTGGCGCCCATGGTGAATACGCGCCCGCCGGCGATGGTCGGAGTGGCACGCGGTCCGTCGCCGCCGATCAACGAGATGAAAGCGTCGGTGTCGGAATGCGTCCAGCAGACCTTGCCCGTCAGCTTTTCGTAGCAGACGACCAACTCGTCGCTGCCGCGCTGCTCCTGGGTTACCGCATAGTCGCCGACCACGGCGAACGACGACCAGCCAGCGCCCAGCGGATGTCGCCAAAGCTCGGCAGGGGGATGCGCAGCCCAATCGCGCGCCAGACGCACGCGCGGGATTTGGTTATCGCGGTCGGGGCCGAGAAACTGCGGAGAATCGCTCGATGTGGTTTTGCTCAGGTCGATGGTGACGCCCTCGGCCGACGGAAGATCGAGCTGCGGGCGCTCGTGTTTGGGCGTCCAGCGCCACGCAAACACCGGATAATTGTTGCCGCTACAACCTTCGAGCTTTACCAAGGTCAAGAACGCTGCAATGCATCCAGCCAACACCGCAATGCTGCGGCCGCGAGTTCGAGCGCTGATGCCCGAAAAGAACAACCACCAAACTAGCAGCATGATGACGGTAAGCCCGGTGGCTGCGGCCGTCGCCAAGAACCGCCGAGCGTTGTCGTCGGGCAGCGAGAAATACGCCCCCGCGATGATCGCCGCTCCGACGACCACGAGAACGATCAAACCAATGGGCATCCGGCGCGGCGATGGCGAAGTCGGCAATGTCATGCGTGCAACCAGCGCAAGGGGACGAGACGGTAGCTGATTATGGCCGTCGGACTCGACGACGCCAACCAGCGTGCCTTAGCGGCCGCCGACGGCGAAGCCCACGCTCGGGGCAGGATAATACGGCATCGGTGGCGGCGGTGGATAGTAGTACACCGGCCCAGGAGCAACGACCGCGGCCGGCGGAGCGGCCACGCGGGGGGGAGCACTCTGCATGGCGAGGATCACGTTTTTGCTGACCCCTTGCTGCTCAAGCGCGATCAACTCGCCGGCTTGCAGCGGATGGGCCATGCCGTTGGAGCGGACGTGATTGACGATCAGTTCTTCGTCCACCCTCGACTGACTCATCGCGATCACATCGTTTACCTGGACGCCTCCCGGCGGCAGTTGTCGCCCCATCTGAGCGGCGATTTGGGCACGGTTGCGAGCTTCGATCTGATCGAGTCCGTTGCCTACCAAGCCTCCCGACAGAGCACCCACTCCCGCGCCGATCAGCGCCCCGGTTCCTGCATGGCCCGAAGCGCTGCCCACCAACGCGCCGACCCCGGCCCCTCCGGCCCCGCCCAGCAGTGCTCCGCGATCCGTATAGTACGGCGACGCGCAACCTGCGGCCATCACGAGCAGCGGCAACGTCACAGGCCGAGCGAGCTTCGATAACTTCATGCGCATGGTCGAACCGATTGCAGGGCGGCAGATTATTCCCCGAGGCCGCAAGCAACGTCAATATCGGTCTGCCGATGGCCGTCTTGCCAGCACCCTGCGGCGGCTTGGCCGGCAAAAACGATCCGGCACTTGTGGGAGTATGCCGCGACGACTACGATGAATCGGTACATGGGATTTGCGGCCGCTTGCAGCCAACAACTGCTAAAGTGCCAGCGCTAGCGACTGTCGCACGACAGTACTGGCGACTCACCTTGACCACAGCGAGCCGCGCGGGTTGATAATCACAGCCCGAACGCGGCTTTTTTTGTCGGTCGAGCAATCCCGTTGGTGCAGTGCTAACGATGTTTTTGCCACGGGAATGCTGCTATGTCCGAGCAACCTGAATCCACACAGGGCCTTTCAACGGTCGCCGTTCATGGGGGCGAAGACCGCCAGAAGTTCGGCGATGCAATTACCGACGCGATCTTTTGTACCTCGACGTACACGTTTCCCACCACCCAGTCGGTCATTGACTTCATCGAACACAAGTTGCCCCGCGAAGAGTACGGCCGTTATGGCAACCCGAGCGAAAAGGTTGCCGAGCGAAAGCTGGCCGCGCTCGAAGGGGGCGAGTCGTCGGTCCTGTTTTCAACAGGCATGTCGGCGATCGTCACGCTGCTGATGGCGAAACTCAACGCCGGAGACGAAGTCGTGTTCTTCGACGAGTGCTACCATCGCAGCCGCGAGTTCTGTTCGAAACACCTCGCGCGGTTTGGTGTTGTCACGCGCCAAGTTCCTGCGTGCGACTACGCGGCGATGGAGGCGGCCATCGGCCCGCGCACCAAGCTGCTCATCAGCGAGTCGCCCACGAACCCGCATCTGAGCATCGTCGATCTCGAGCGGTTTGTCGGCATCGGCCGCAAGCACGGCGTCGAAACGCTGATCGACGCCACTCTCGGTACTCCCTACAACCTGCGACCGCTGGCGGCAGGGGTCGATTATGTCTTGCACTCGGCCACAAAATACCTGGCCGGGCACAACGATCTTTTGGCCGGCTGCATCGTCGGCTCGACGGCAAAGCTCGAATCGATTCGCAAGTTGCGCGGCATCATGGGTTCGATCAACTCGCCGCACAACATTTACTTGCTGATCCGCGGACTCAAAACGTTTGAGCTCCGCATGCAGCGGCACAACGAGAATGGACAGGCGGTTGCCGAATTCTTGGCCAAGCATCCCAAGATCGAGCGCGTTTATTATCCGGGTCTGCCCAGCCACCCCTACCACGAAGTCGCGCGGCGGACGATGCGCGGCTTCGGCGGGCTCGTGACGTTTCTGTTGAAGAACCCAGATTGGAAAACCACGGCGCGCGTGATCGATAGCGTTCGCCTGCCGCGGATCGGCCCCAGCCTTGGCGGGGTCGAATCGTTGATCGAGCAGCCGATGGTGATGAGCTACTTTGAGCTTCCGCCGGAAGATCGCCAAAAGTTCGGCATCTCCGACAACATGATTCGCCTGTCGTGCGGCATCGAGAATACATCGGATCTGATCGCTGACTTGAAACAAGCCCTGGAGAACAGTGGTTAGTGGTCGGTGATCAGTGGCTAGCCAGCATTCTGCCCACTGCCCACTGCCCACGACTCATCGCCCATGCACTTCCGCACGCGTTCCATTCACGTCGGCCAGGAGCGTGACCGGCAAACCGGTGCGGTCGTGCCACCGATTTACCTGGCAACGACGTTCGTCCAGTCAGAAGCCGGCGTGTGGGGCGATTACGACTACTCGCGCACCGCTAATCCCACGCGTCGCGGCTTCGAAACGACCATCGCGTCGCTTGAAGGGGGAGCCGGCGCCTTGGCGTTCTCCTCCGGCATGGCCGCCACACATTGCGCGACCCTGCTGCTGGAAACTGGCAGTCATGTGCTTGCCGGCACTGACATCTACGGCGGCACCTATCGCCTGCTGCACAACGTGCTGAACCGATCGGGAATCAATGTCACGTTGGTCGATACCGCAAATCTTGCCGCGGTCGAGCGAGCGATTCGTCCGGAGACACGTTTGCTGTGGCTCGAAACGCCAGGCAATCCGCTGATGTCGCTCACCGATATCGAGGCGTGTGCAGCGATCGCTCACAAACACAACATCGTGGTGGCTGTCGATAATACGTTCGCCAGTCCGGTGCTGACGCGCCCGATCGAGCTCGGGGCCGACCTCGTCATGCACTCGGCAACGAAGTATCTCGGCGGGCACAGCGACGTGCTGGGGGGAGTGCTGATATCGAGAACGCGCGAACTGCACGACCGGCTTGCCTACCTGCAGAACGCGACGGGCGGCGTCATGGCCCCGCTCGAGGCGTTCCTGTCGTCGCGGGGGCTGAAGACCCTTGAACTACGGGTTCTTGAGCAATGCCGCACCGCGCAGCGGTTGGCTGAGTTTTTGGCGTCGCATGAACGTGTCGAGCGCGTGCTTTACCCCGGTCTGCCGACGCATCCAGGGCACACGATCGCCAAGCGACAAATGATCGGCGGTTTCGGCGCGATGCTTAGCTTCGAGGTCGCTGGCCGAACCGACGGCGCCAAACGGCTCGTAGAATCGACCAAGCTGTTCCAACTTGCCGTCAGCTTGGGTGCGGTCGAATCGCTGATCGAACATCCCGCGACCATGTCGCACGCCAGCTACGACGCCGCCGCGCGCAAGGCCAACGGCATCAGCGACAACCTCGTGCGGCTGAGCGTGGGGCTCGAGGCCTTCGAGGACCTGCGCGACGATCTCGACGCGGCTTTGCTCGCGAATGCCCGCTAGCGGTTATAAGGCGGATGCGAT
>DASZPI010000413.1:0-4049 GCA_035550355.1 Pirellulales bacterium | reverse complement strand
CACCTTTAGCCAATCCCTTCGGTCATCCAGGCTGTCGAGTAGCCCGAATTGCTCGCCAGCTTCCTGCTGCTCCACGATGGCCATGATCGCCTCTTACCAGCCGGCCTTTTCGAGCGCGGCATCAGCGCGGGCATGATCTCGCTGGCGCGCTGCTGGTGATCGCGGCGGGGGCGCGGTTTCAAGCCCGGAGCGCTGCGACAGCGCGGAAAAGAAATCGCTCAGCCACTCTTTCGTGGTGCAGCGACGGCCACCGGCCTGGACGGCACGAAGGCGAACGCCTCGGCAACCGCGGCTGACCCAGCGAAAGACAGACGCGACGTGAACTGTGCGCCCGCGGTGCTTTGGAAGCAGGTCGGGCACGTCGGACAGCGGGATTAACGATGAAGTGTCGAGCATTGCGGCCTCGCAGTAATCGTGTGCAACTGCGGGCAACAATACGCGACGTATGCCACTGCAACCTTGAAAGCTTGCAGTAGATTTAGTGGGCTATTTCACGCCTTTGAGGTAATCCCAGCAAGCGCGCTCCGAACACGCGAGTTCCTCGGCAACTTGCCGTACGAGAGTTTCCTTTTTAGCCGCGGGCGTCGCGATGCGCAGTTTTACGTAGCTTTCCTTGGCTTGCTGCATCTTGTCGGCCTTGTCTTTTGAAAACCGGTACTTATGTCCTCTAGCGCGCTTCTTTTCACGAGCCGTCGCTGGCTCATGCCTGCGCACGCTCAGGCGCTCGAGGATTCTTCCGACTTCGATCGCATGGCGGATGGCATAATCCAACGCACCGGCGGCGCGTTGGCGACGCAAGCCGGCTATCTCAACGAGTAGAGTGTTCGCGTCTCGTTTGAACTCTGCCAAGAGCTCAGTACTCGCGCGCCTCGGCAAATAATTCTCGGGATGCTCCGCTTGGTCTGTCGCACCACGCTCAAAAAGGGCCATCTGGGCGTCGATGTCATTTTCGGCGTTGTTATTCGCGATCCATGCTTGGATCGCCTTCGACATCTCAACGGGATCTGTGACTGGCTTTGTCGAAGCGCGCTGGTAAATGCCGGTGTCTGGGCCGCGGATTTCAAGCATCTGACCCGATCGTTTTTGCATGGGCTATCCTTTGCCGATCGTTGATAGTTGTTCCTCGTATTGCCTAAACTTCCGGAGGTGCTCGCGGAATTTGTTCTTGATGACCTGCGTGAGCCAGGCGAATGCCTTGCCTCGATCGGGGTCGAACCGATCCGCGACCTGCACGACTCGCAGTACGGCAGCCTGGATCATGTCGTCGGCGTCGGCGTCCAGCGCCGGGTTGTTCAGCTTCGCGAGAAACTTGCCCAGGTAGCGGCCGGCGATGCTGTAGGCTAGTTCGGCAATCGCATGCTCTGAGGCTTCGAGCGCCGGCACAGCGGCCGCGTGGCGTTCGTTCGCGATTTCGAGTGGCACATCGAACAGCATGCCGCCTCGAAGTACCCGTCGCCGCAAGCGCTCGTCGGCAGTCGCGGCGAGGCGATCGGAGCGCGCGACATTGTTCGCGTCGTTGCCTCGCCGCCTTGTGGCGTGCGAGGATCTCCGCCAGCTCGTGCGATGAAACGTAATGAGCGGCCGTGGCCATGATGCACCTACCGATCAGGCGGGCCGACCGACCGGCGCCGTGCTGTAGGTGCGAGCACGACGCGGCCGGACGTGCGCGGGGATCAGCCGCTACCCGAGCCGACATTTCAGCCGATCGAATGAATTTGATCAGCCCACGATCCGCGCGACCTCGATTCCCTTCGACATATCACGTTCGGCGTAAATCTGCGTCACGTCCGCATTACTATGGCCTAGCGCCACCTGGGCATGCTCGAGCCCGAACCGCTTGCGAATCTCCGTGGCCGCCGTGTGCCGCAGCCGATTCGGACTCCAACGAGCAAACAGCCGCCCCTCGACGTGGTCGCCGGCTTCGATGGCCATCTTGACCAGCTCGGCGTCGAGGCGGTCGCAGGCTCGATGGATCGCTCGGCGGTACGTGGCGACAGTGTAATGATCCCGCGGTTGCCGTTTCGGTCGGCGCTTGCGACTCGTGCCGATGTTGTTGCCGTAGCCTTCCGGCGTGATGCGGCGCTCGTGGGCTGCGGCCCGCCGCTTGGCCTCGGACTCGGCCGGCGAGAAGCAAAACGCCTCGGCGGGGCGCAGTAGGTAGGGGCGCAAGATTTCTTGCCCTTTTGGCCCGATGAAAATTCGGCGTTTGTGACCGCGGTGTGCCGTCTTATGCATCGGCGGAGTGTAGACCCACACGTCGCCGCTGCGGTCGATGTCGTACGGCCGCAGCCGGCAGACCTCATCGGGGCGGGCGCCAGTGAGCCGCTGCAGCCGCACCATGTCGGCCGGAATGGCCTGCATGCGGGCGAGCGTTTGCTCAACCACCTCATCGGGAACGGGCGCGATGGGCTCGCACTCGCGCGCTTTCGATTTACCGATCCGCAGTCCGTCGAGCGTCGATAGCGCCGCGTGAACCTCGACGGGCAGCAGTTGTTTGCTCACGGCCCACTTGAAACAGCGCTTGATAGCGGCCACCAGGCCATTGACGTAGCGCCTCGATAGTCCGTCGTCGATCATGCGCATCCGCAACGCTTCGAGGCGCAGCGGACCGAATTCGGCGGCCATCGTGGTTCCGTACGTTTTGCGTAGGTAGCGCATCGCCGGTTTAACGTGCGCCTCGACATGCCCCGTCGAGCGGCCATCGGGGTGCCGAAAGTAATCGTCCGCCCAGTCGCGGAACCGCGCTACCAGCATGGTGACCGTCAGGTCACTCGCCTGGACCGCTGGTTGCCGGCGACGGGCCAGCCATTCAGCAATGAGACGGTCGGCCTCGGTTCGGGCTTTGCGCCGATCGGTGCCCAGGTAGACCGCTTGGCCGTTGAACCGAACGAAATACCGGCCGCTTGGCCGATGCAGGCAGAGTCGGGGGATACGCTTCGACATGGTGCGACCTTTCCGCTTGCGGTGCAAAGTGTGTCATTGACACACTTCCACGCTTGGGAAATGCCGCACTGCCGACCGCCGGCAGGTAATCTAACGTGAGATTTCGGCGGAACTTCTGAAAAGTCGGGGCGACAAGATTTGAACTTGCGACCTCTACGTCCCGAACGTAGCGCTCTAGCCAGGCTGAGCTACGCCCCGAATCTGGGACTTTGGCCGACCAAGACGGGCGATGATCGACGCACGCCTTTGGCAACCTGCCGCGAGTTTACCGCTTATCGCCGCGAGGGTCTAGATGAACTGCGCCCTCTCGCCCGACCCGGCGGCATGCCTGCCCCGGAGCGGGCTGGAACCGCGCCGCGACATTCCGCGCATCTTTTAGCGTCGCGCATGACGCCGGTTGGCGCGTTGCTGCCGATCGGATGGCCGACGGTACTTTTGGTAGCCATAGCGGATCGCGAACCACTCGGCGTAACGCTCGCGGTCCACGCTGCGCGTGTTCCGGTCGTCGACCAAATGCCCGAGCTCGTGGATCAGGATATTGTTCAAATAGAAGTCCTTGATCGCCTCTTCGGTCCAGATCAGCTTCCAAGTGTCGTTTTCGTGCGTCCAACGGCCGCCGTACATCCGTGCCTCGTTCACCTGATTTGGCTTCGGCGGCTGGTCGTAGCATTCCACCAGGTCGACCTCGATCGGGTACAAGTACAGCGTCGAGCCCCACTGCATGCCGTAGCAGGGAAAGCTTTGCTTTTTGCGCGTCATGCGGCTGAATTGCACCTGCTCCAGCGGCCGAACGAAATGCTCGGGCAACTCGGCCAACCGCGCGCGCACCTCGGCGGGCGTCAGCACGTGTCGATAGCCGGGGCCGGGGTTCTGCACGATGATGCGGTAGCCGTCGCCGTCTTCACGCGGTTCGTACCAATCTTCGGGGGGCACGAACGGTAGCTGCTCGTTGACTTGCAGCCCGCGGGCTCGCTTGCCGCGAACGCGCTTGCTCAGCGGCACGCGCTTGTTGAACGACTTTGCCAGGTGACCTGCGGTCGCTTGGGGCGCGATTCGGCCTGCACGAGAATAATGGCGGTCGTTTCGCATTGCGAACACCTCGGGTC
>DASZPI010000412.1:0-3027 GCA_035550355.1 Pirellulales bacterium | reverse complement strand
GTTCGATACGACGTTCGACTACGCCGTGCTGCGCGCCGCGCAGTTGCAGTACGACACCGACTTTCCCGGCCCCGCCGTGGCGTTCTCGTGGCCCAGCGCCGGCGCCGTGTCGGACTACAAAGGCGACGTGGGCCGAGCGCTGCAAAGCACCGCTGCGCTCGGCGACGTGATCGACTTCCTTTCGTCAGGCCCACGCTCGCCAAGCCTTGGCAAGGCGCGGCTGCACGTGATCGCCCATAGCCTGGGCAATCGCGTGTTGCTGGAAGCACTCCACGGCCTCGTGGAACGCGGCACCTGGAAATCGGGCGAAAAGCATCTCGGCCAGGTCGTGCTCGCCGCGCCCGATGTGGGAGCGGCGCGGTTCAACAATCTATTGACGTTCGCCCTCGGTGCCGCGGAGCGCGTGACGTATTATTACTGCCGCACCGACGGGGCCTTGGCCGCTTCGCAGCAGATGAACTTCTACGAACCGGTCGGCTTGTATCCGTATTTCGAGAACGGACTCGACACGATCAACGCCGACGGCGTGGGCACCGACTTCATGCGGCACAGTTACTATGGATCGAGCGCGCAGGTGCTCTCGGACCTGCACCTGCTCATTTGCGAGCGCTACACGCCCGATCGCCGCATGCCTCCGCTGACGACGCATTCACGATTGTACGGACACGACCATTGGTCGTTCTTGCCCGTGACGATTCGCGAGGAGTGAATCGCTCGCGTTTTTGTTGAGCAGCTCAAATGCCTCGGAAACCTCGGGCGCTGACGGCCGATCTCGAGCGTGCTGGCTTCGTCGATCGCGGCGGCAAGGGAAACCATCGGAATTTTGTCCACCCGACGTTGCAAGGCCTGTGACAATCTCTGCCATTCCCGGCGACGATGCGAAAGAACATCAAGAGTAGGCCGTGAAGCTCGCAATTGCGGAATCCAAGCGACGAAAGACAGCGCACGTTACGTGCAGATTGTCGAGTGGTCCGATGAAGATGGCTGCTATGTCGGCAGCTCGCCAGGATTATTTCTGGGCGGCTGTCATGGCGATGACGAGCGCAAAGTCTTTGAAGAACTTTGCGAAATCGTGAAGGAAACCATCAAGGTCGATCGCGAAGATGGCAAGCCGCTGCCGCCGGCGACCTCCGGGCGTGACATCGCCAATCGCTTGCAGCATGTTGCGCGACCAACGCGCAGGAAGGGACCATCGCTGCGGTACTGATCAGGCACTTTGCAGCGCTCGAGTGCTCCACCAGTTTCGCTTGGGAACGAGCCCCAAGCCAATGATTGCTAGCTGCGACGCGCAGAACAGGCCCAGGGCCATCAATACGCCTTCGGTGAACCCGTACGAGTGCAGGCCGACGCCGAGTTCGTTGACGCCGAAGAACGACCAGCTAGTGACGATGTTGCCGCCGATCGACAGGACCGCCATGCCGCGATCGCCCACGATCGCACCCCAGCGGGCATGCAGCACCAGCGCATTCCACAGCACGATGATCAACGCGCCGTTCTCCTTCGGGTCCCAACCCCAGAAGCGGCCCCACGAGTCGTCGGCCCACAAGCCGCCGAGCACGGTGCCGATGGCGCTAAAGAAGATGGCGAAGCAAAGCGTACCGTAGATCATGCGGGCGAGACTTTTATCTACCTCCGCGTCAAATGAATAACGCCGCAAAACCGTCGAAACAAACGTCCAACCAAATCGAACGCACAGCCAGTTCAGGATAAAGAATCCTAAAGCTAATATGTTTCGACAGACGTACAGCACACCGAGCATGCCTGCCAAATATGTCGTCGCGTAGCCCAGGGTGATGCATGTGACGTGCGTCGCCAGCCAGAATTGCGTGTCGAGCACGGCTTGCAGCACGACGAACGTGTCGCCGCCGTTGATCACCGCCAGCATGTGCGCTACCAGCAACGAGGTGAACCCGGCCACCGCGGCGACGACGTTGCCGATGCCCATGCCGTACAGCCGCTCGAACACGATCCCCAGCACCACGGCTCCCCAGCCAATGAAGACCGATGCCGAGTACAAGTTCGTCACCGGCGGACGACCGGAAATGTAGATGCGCGACGCCAGTGCCACCGTATGCACCGCCAGCGCCAGCGTAATCAGCCAGAACGCGCTGCGGTTCAGCGGCCTGGTCCAACCGAGCCACGACAACGCGGTAAGCATAAACGCCGTCACGTAGCAGTACCAAGCCAGGTTGAACGGATCCCAGTGATTGAATGTGGCTTCGAAGTCGCTCTTCAAGAACGGAGTCGCTTGGAAGCCGAACACGTGCGTGAGCATCCACTCGAAGCCGCGCTCGTAGCTGCTCTTTTCGACGTCCGAATAGCGGGGCGGATGCGCGTTCAAGTAGCGGCGGTATTCCGATACCGCTTCGTTGAACTCGGTCGGCTTTTTGTCGGCGTAAGCGTTGAAGATCTTGGCGAGCATGATCACCGCCTCACGCGGCTCTTGGCCGATCGTGCGCTGCACGTAGGCCTCGATCATCGCATTGGAATATGGCAGCCAGGGCTTCTCGGCGCCTTGCGCATCGGACGAAGCCTTAGCGTCGCCGGGCACGGCCAGCGGCACGTCGCGGCGGTTCAGCTCCTCGACGGCCGCGCGGACGCGCGCCATCGATTCCATTAGCTTCTGCCGGGCCGCTTCGGGATCGCGATCGATCTCGTCCTGCGTGGGAAAATCGGGCGTGACGGCCGGATGGAACGCGGCATCGATGGCCAGGTACACGTGCACCTTGCCATCAAACTCGAGCAGCTTTTTTTCGTACGTGCCGAGCGAATTCTTGTCGGCCTTCTGCATCGCGCGGGCCTTGGCCACCTCAGCCTCGAACTGCTGCGCATTCTTGTGGAACTCGCCGATCGCGTAGCGGAAATGCTGGCGACGATCGAGGCCGAGCGTGTTCAGCACGTCGGGATTCTCGACGCGAAACACGCGATGCTGCGCCGCGGCCGAGCTGTCGGCAATGATGTCCAGCAACCATTCGATCGCCGGATGCGACTTGGGGCGGGCGCCGAACAGCGTTTCGTACAGTGTTT
>DASZPI010000411.1:0-3773 GCA_035550355.1 Pirellulales bacterium | reverse complement strand
GAACTGGCCGGTTGCGCCGCTGGATTGACGAGTGGCGCCGATGCAGGTTTCGAAGGGCTTGCTTCGCGGGCGAACGACCCGACCGCAGGCCGAGGTTTTTCGACCACCGGCGGCTGTGCCGGCGCGAGCTGCGATGGCCTTGTCGCAAGCGGCGAAGCCGCTGCCTTTGGCTGAGATGTTTCGGCCGTCGGTGGCGACTTCTCGGCGGTCGATGGAGTTGTGAAGCGAATGGGCGCAGCCGAAGAATCCGTTGCTTCTCGAGCAAGGGTCGTCGCGACCGTAGGAGCGGACTGCGGCTCGCGTTTGCTCGCAACAGGCGTCGATCGAACCGGCTCGGCGCGGGCTGGCTCAGCGCGGCGCGGCTCAAGGGGCGCGGGTTCAACGGCCACGCGATCGACGGGCGATCGCTCGAGCGGTGCGGGCCCGATCTTGACGATCTCCGGCGCGGGCGCTGGCCGAATCGGTTCCGCTGGAGCCGCCTGTTGCTGCATCGGCGCAATTCGCTTGGGCATGGCTTGAGTGGGCTGGATCCGAGCAGGCTCGACCGGCGCGCGTTCCTGCACCGTCGACGGCGCGGCCGCAAACGATTGAGACACTGGCGCCGGCGCTTGCCGATCGTGCGAAACAACCCCCGTCGATGGCCGCTCGACCGGCAGGGCCGTTGTCGATTGATCGGTAGCTTCCGTCGACGACGCAATGAAGAGCCGAGAGACCGTCTTCGTCGAGTCGGGTTGTTGCGCTGGCGCGCTGCTGACGGCTGCGTCGGGGCGCGGGGTCTCGTGGACGGGCTGCGTTAAAGGCTGGAACTTGCCCGAATACGTGTCCGGTGCCGGGCGGTGGGGCGCGAGGATCGCTTCGTGCTCGGCCGTGGTCGACGACGAATCGTTAGCCCGCTTTCGGGACGACGGCTTTTCGCTGGCGACCGTTTCCGCTGGATGGCTCGCATCGACACGCGGCTCATGAGGCGGCGCGGCGGTCGTTTTGCGCGGCGCGACCGTCGGCGACGGTGCCGGTTTGCTGGTCGCCGGCTCGGGCGATTTAGGGGCCGGTCGCGAAGCTTCTTCAAGGAACGTGGCGCGCTCGAAGTCGGCTTCAGCGCGCTCTCGATCGCCCGATTGCAAGTAGGCTTCGCTGCGCTCGAGGAATGCATCGATATAGCTTGGATCGTGCGCGATCGCCTCGGTAAAGTCTGCGATCGCCTGCGCGTACCGCTGTTGCGAAAGGTGGATGCGGCCGCGATCGAGGTAGGCCACCAAGTGATTGGGATCGCGTCGGAGCGCCTCGTTGTAGGCTTGGATCGCGCTGGGCAAGTCGCCCGACTGCTCGAAATAACGAGCCAACTTGCAAGCAGCGATTGCCCCCGAGTCGGCCGCGCGAATCGGTAACGGCGCGCTGAGCGCTACGACTCCGATCGCCAGATAACAAATCATCCGCCGTCGCATCATGACTCACCGATGCTTATGACACTTGAGTCTGAACCAATATGGTGACGTGTTGGTTAAATTCGGCATAACTGGGGTGATTCCACCCTCTTTTCTGAAGACGGCTTGCATCCTCGCTGTCAGAGTCGCCCAGCATTTCCCAACTTGCCAGGACACGCGTCGGACGCCATTCCGGTTGTTCGGCCGGTGACCGTTGCAGCGAAATTGACGGTTATGCTGCATTTACCGACTTTTTCTAAGGTAGCGGTCATTCGCAGGACGAAGACAACGCCATTCCCCAGGGACTGTCCGGGGGGTGGACTGTCGCCGACCTGCTTTAGAGCCCGTCACGGAGCAAGCGCCGTTGACGGAGCCCTGAGGGCGCTGGGTCGGCAAGGTGGTCGAAACGTGTGTGATTGTCTTGTCCCGGGAGGGGACACGATGCGAAACCAAGTGCTGTGGGTGTTACTTGGCTTGTGCCTGGCAAGCGGCAGCGGATGCGCAGCGATCGGCGATTTGCACTATCGCTACGTCAACTGCGCGCGCACCTCGTCGGCATGGCGCAAGTACGGTAGGCCCTGCTCAACCGAATCTGAATACCGACGCGACTTCGAGCGCGGCTGGAAGGCCGGTTACGCCGACGGGTTGTACGGTGGTCCCGGCGTGCCGCCCTCGGTCGCTCCGGTGCGCTACATGCACACGAAGTATCAGAATCCGTGGGGTCGTCAGGCCGTCGAAGCCTGGTACCGCGGGTTCACTGCCGGAACGATCGTCGCCGAGCAGCGCAATGTCGGCCAATGGAACGACGCGCCGGGCAAGCCGCCGAAGCCGCAAGTTCCCGGCTTTTTTGCCCCCGAAATGCCGATCCCCGCGCAGATTCCGCCGACCGATCCGCCCCCGGCGATTCCGTCGAACAGTCGCGGCAATTTGCCGTTGCCCGGTCAGGAAGCGGTTCCGCCGGGTCCGCTGCCAGTCGCGCCGCCCAACGCCGGCGTTCAACGCACGTTCGCGCCGCCTGGCATGACCAACACGCCGGCGACCAACGACACGTTCGGTCGATCGCTGACCGCGATCTCACAACCGCCTCGACCCTAACCACGACTGCCGCGCCCCGTAACGCGGCGGTTTATCACCGAGCTTCGGAACCAGAGCGTCGACATGAGTACGTCCAACACGATGGCTGCTCCCAAACTGTGTGCGCTGCCGGCGCTGGCTGCATTGCTGTCCGTCATGTGCGGCTGCACGACGTTGACGACCAACTCGATTCCCGCACCGCGGCTGCCTGCGCACCTGGCGCCCGAAAGCCGCGCAGCAAAACTGCCCATCGATCTGACCTTGCTGCGGCAGCAGCCGCCCAAGCATTACGTCGTGGGACCGCGCGACACGCTGGGCATTTACATTCCCGGCGTGCTGCCATTGGAAAAAGACACGAACCTGAACACGATCCAAGCGGTCGTTCCGCCGATTGCCTACGTCGGCATCTTTCCCAACCGCGAGCAGTACCCTTCGCAGGGGCCCATCGTCTCGCCGTCGGTCGGCATTCCGCTCACAGTCACCGACGACGGCACCCTGCTGCTGCCGCTGATCGATCCGCTGCCGGTGGCCGGCAAAACTTTGCAGCAGATCGTGGAAGATATTCGCGCCGTGTACACGCAAAAACAAATCCTCAGCCAAAGTGCCGCGCGCATTATTGTTTCGCTGATCAAGCCGCGGACGCACCGCGTGCTTGTCGTACGCCAGGATTCGGCGCTCGACAATCCGACGCAGACTTCAGTACTGGCAAAATTCGTCACCAAGCGCGGCCAGGCGCGGATCATCGACCTGCCCGAGTACGAAAACGACGTGCTGCACGCGCTGATCACTACCGACGGCCTCCCCGGACTCGACGCCCAGAACGAAGTCTGGGTGTTGCGCAGCCGCGATGTCGACACCGAACAAATCGGCAGCGCCGTCGAACGCATCGAGGCGGGAGAAGATCCGAACATCGTGCTCACGAAGGTCAAGGCTGAGCGTCGACACACCCGCATTCCGCTGCGCGTCACACCGGGACAGCCGCTGCCGTTCTCCAATCAGGACGTCATCCTCGAGAACGGCGACGTGGTCGTCGTCTGGGGGCGCGAAACCGAGTTCTACTTCACGGGTGGGTTGCTCACCGGCGGGCAAATTCCGCTGCCGCGCGATTACGATCTCGACGTGCTCGGGGCCATTTCGCTGGCCAACGGCGCCGTGCACGGTCTCAGCGGCGGCAACGCGCCGACCGCGTTGCGTGGTGCCGTCGGCAGCGTGATTCCGCCGACCCGCGCCATCATCATTCGCACGCTGCCCAACGGCGAGCAAATGAAGATTCGCGTC
>DASZPI010000410.1:0-8588 GCA_035550355.1 Pirellulales bacterium | reverse complement strand
CTTCGATCGCTAGGCGCAAAACGGTTCCGGGCGCAAACGGGGCGCGCAGGGCGAACGTTCCTTTCAGCGACAGGCCCCACCGCTTCGATTCCTGGTCGACTTGCAGCTTGCCGGAGAGCGGTTTGAACCAACGGCGTAATTGCGCCGCGCTGGTTTGCGTTGACGGCGACAAGTCGTCGAAACAGGCCTGCTCGAACGGCCTGGGCTCGAGCTTCAGTCGTTCGGTCCAAGGTTCGACTTGCGCGGTCGTCGTTGCGGTGAGGTTGGTTGCCGCGGGGCTGGTTGTCTCGGATGGCGACGACGACGGCTGGGGCGAAGGCTCGCGATTGCCTGCTGTTTGATCCGGCGTCGTTGGCGGAGGATTGCCGATCGGCGGTTTTGAATGTGGTTCGAGTCGGGGCGCGACACGCTCGACGATCGGCACGTTCAGCTTGTCGGAACGCACCAGCCACCCGACGCCGGCCGCAACCGCGGTCACGAAGAGCAGGGCGAGGATCGCGGCGGTCGTCGCCCGTCGGCGTTGCCTGGGGCGGTCGGCACGCGTCATCAGGGCATCGATATCGAGCCGAACGCGCCCCAGGCCCGCGTACATCACCTGTTCCAATCGCAACTGATCGGCCAGGGCGTCGCGCACGGCCGCCGAGACGAGCATGCGCTGCCGCAGCAATGCCAGTTGCTCATCGCTGAGCTGCTCGGCAGGAGTCTCCTGCACCAGGGCAATGAGTTCCTCGTCAGTCATTGTCGGCCGGAGGGTGTCGAACCTTTCGATCGAGGCAACTTTTCAAGGCCTGGCGGGCGCGGAACATCAACAGCTTTGCCGCTCCTTCGCTGCGATGCAGCTTGTTACCAATCTCAGCCAATCGGAGCTGCGAGCAGTAGCGCATTTCGATTGCCTGCCGAGCGCTGTCGCCCAGCGATTCCATGCAATTGGGCAGATGCGACATCGAATCGTCTTCGCCCTGGCCATCGGTTTCGATCAGCTCGTCGAGCTCGAGGCACAATTCGGTCCAGGCGACCTCTTTCCGCCGCTTGACCTGCCGAGCGCGCTCACGCAGCAGGTTGCGCGCGATGCCCAGCAACCAAGGGCGCAGGCTGGCGCCGGGTTCAAATCGCTCGCGCGCGGTGTAGCAACGCAGGAACACCTCTTGCGTCAGATCTTCGGCATCGGTCGCTTGCAGTAGCCGGGCGCGCAGATATCCAAATACCGGTCCCTGATGACGCGCGACAATCGCTGCAAAGGCATCACGGTCGCCGCGGCGGAGCGCGTCGATCAGCGCCACGTCGGGATCGTGTGGCATGCTGTTGAATTTGGCCTGCGCGGAGGAGGCGATCGTGCCGTTGGGGGCGGGTTGGGTGTCGTGCGGCATGGGCGAAGCGTCGCTCGGGCGGGAACGCTTCATGATACGTGCCCTCGACCGGCGCTTGCCAGTAGGCAACCGATGCCAAGGACCGATCGCGTGGCGTCGGGGTCACTGCCCGTTTCGCGAGACTTTACAGCCGGGTACGGCCTGTTGAAAACTCGCTGCGGCGGCCGCGGTCACTTTCGTGCCACGCAGCGCGAGTTTGGCCAGGCCGGTCATCGCCTCCAGATGTTTGAGTCCGGCGTCGGAAAATGCTCCGCCGTCCAGGTGAAGGTCCTGAACCGTCGTGGCGGCAATGGCTTTCAGCCCCTCGTCGGTCATGGCGGTGCCGAGCAGTGCGAGATGCTTGAGCTTGGGCAGTTTGGTTAACAGCGAGGCATTCGCGTCGGTGATTGTTTTGCCGTGGATCGATAGCTCGACCAAGTCCTGAAACTCGACAACGACCGGCAACATTTGATTGGCTTCATTGCGCCCGCCGATGCTCAGCTTGCGCAAATGGCAGCCCAGCAGGTTGCGCAGCCCCTGCTCGGTCACGCGGGTGGCAGCGATATCGAGCTCTTCGAGGTTCTTGAGTCCTACCAGATGCCGAATTCCCGCGTCGGTAAGCTGATCGTTGAAGTAGACGGTCAGTTTTCTGAGCGTCGTCAGTCCAGCGAGATGCTCGAGACCTGTGTCGGTATATCCCTTCAGCTTGCTTAAGTTCAAACCTTCGAGCGCCGTCAAACCTTCGAGGCAGGCCAGTTCGTCGTCCCCGATCCTCTGCTCCGCATCGAGGAAATACATCGTTTGCACTTGCAGCGGTCCTGCGGGCAACGGCTGGTCTGGTTTCACGGTGGTTACGGTCTTGTTGGCTTTGACAATGACCGAGCCGCCTTTCGACAACGCCCACTCGGCCGCCGCACGATCGACCGACTTGAGTTGCGTGTCGTCCGAACTGACTTTTGCCACCTTCGGCACACGGCGACTTTGCCAGATGTCGTAACCACCGACTCCGCCAGGGCGCATCGAACTAAAAAACATCAATCGGCCGTCGCTGGTCACACTCGACTGGGTCTCGGGCGTATCGGGCTGCGAAATCGGCGGGCCGACCAACGTCGGCTCGTTAAACCAGCCGCTGCGCGGTGAGCGTACGGCCAAGTACAGATCGCTGTTTGCCGTCCCCAACTCCTTGCGCATGAGCAGAAGCACCGAACCATCGAGGGATAACCAAGGGGCAGTCTCGTCGTTCTCGGAATTGACGGGAATGCCCAGGGGTGCCGGATCACTGAACGCAACCGACGCCTTGGGCCGCGTCGCTTGCCAAAGATCGTTGAGGCCCATGCCTCCCTCGCGACCGGTGGCAATGATCGCGAACCGGCCGTCACCGGAGAGCGCGCAGAAATGATCGTGCGCGGTGCTGTTGAACTCGGTCAGCGCCGTCGCCGCGCCGAAAGGTTCGTTGCGCGATCGGCGCGTTGCCATGAACAGGTCAATGTTTTTGCCAGCACGTTCCGAGGCGAACGTTAACGTTAGCGCGTCCGGCGACAAATTCGGATTCATGTCGTTGGCCGCCGAGTTGACCCCGGGTCCCAGGTTCTGCGGCTCGCCGAACGGTTCGTCGATCGATTCGCGATCTGCCATCCACAGGTCGTAGCCGCTGCCCAGGCCGCCGGCCTTGACGCTGACATACACGAGCGTCAGACCGTCGCCCGAGATCGCGGGGCCGCCATCGGTGCCGCTGCAATTGATCCGGCGGCCCAGGTTTTCGGGCTCGCTCCAGACGAAATCGGGCGAGGTGAGGATCTCGTTTTGCGACATCGCCTTTCCTGAATCGTCCACGCGCCCGACGTTCGACTTGATCTTGCAATTTGGAAGTGCCTTCTGCAGACGTGCGACGGCGGCGGCCGTCACCTTCGTGTTCTCGATATCCAACGCGGCAAGGCGCTTGCAGCTTTCAAGGGGTGAGACATCGGCAACCGGCGTTTCGTGGATCGCCAGACCGACGAGCGGCATCTCCTTGAGCGCCGACAGGTCGGAGATATTTGTCTTGTAGCAATCCAGGCGCTCCAGCTTCATGCCTGCCAACGGCGAAAGATCGGAGACCGCCGTCCCTTCGCAGTGCAACTCCACGAGTGGCATGCCGCGCAGCGGCGACAGGTCGACGACCCCCTTGGCGTCGCAATACAAGATGGTCAGCGGCATTCCTTCCAGCGGCGACAGGTCTCGGATTGGCGTCGAATAGCAATTCAAGTAGGTCAGCGGCATACCGCGCAGCGGCGACAGGTCGTCCACCATGGTCCAGCGGCAATTGCATGATGTCAGCTTCATGCCTACCAACGGCGACAGATCGGCGAGCCGGCCCTTGCCGAGCGCCGATCCGGGGCAGTACAGATTCTGCAAGCCGGTCAACGCGCGCACGGGCGAAAGATCCGTGACCTCGTCGCTGTAGAAGGTGAAGACCGTCACCACGCCGTTTTCGATTTTTGGCTTGGTTTGGGCGGTAGTACCGTCGAAGCCTGGATTCAGTTCCATCAGCTTTTTAAGCACTGCGTCGATCTGTTGCTGGGCCGGCAGAGCTTGCGTCGCCTTGACCCAGGCTTCGAACTGCGGCGTTTGCCAGCTTGACGTGTCGGGCGCTCCGCCTACTACCGCGGGTGCAACCCACGTCGCGCCCGCGATTTTCCCGTCGCGATTGTGCGACGACGCGTCTTTGGCGATCGTGCCGCGGCCTTCGTCGCAGTGGTAGAGCACTTCGGTACGCTCGTCGGGGTGGAAGCGTTCCTCGGGCGAGAAATCCGCGTCGTAGCGCACCATCGACGAGATGCGCACCTCGGTAATCTGACCATCAAAGAATTCTGTAACGACCTGACCTGGTGATGGATTTGCGCCGACGAGTAGACGAACTTGCGACGCCGCGTAGGGCATTTTTCGCGGCAGCGGCTTGCTTTGCCGCTTTCCATCGACAAACAGGTCGACGTTCGCGCCGTCGGTCACCATCGCAACATGTTGCCAACGGCCAGGCGTCGCCTGCACCGTCGAGCGCCGGGAGACGGTATCCTTATTACCGCCGTAAAACTGGCCTGCCCAGGTGCCGTCGTCGTGCATCTCCAAGGCAAAACCGGCGCTCTCCTGGTTGCCGACAATCGTCGCTCGTTGGCCAATGCTGCGCGGCAGCACCCAGGCTTCGACCGTCAGCGGCGAACTGCCGTCGTATGTCCAATCCGGAATTTCGACATAACTCTTTCGCTTCGGACTGAAATCGAGTGCGTCGCGGCGAGCGCGGAACGCGACAGCCCTTGCCGCCACCAGTTGGGTGATCTGCGGTTCGATGACTTCGCCCCAACGCACGTATCCCGGCCGAGTCGCCAGCCCTGAGGCGACCAGGTCATCGCGCAGCTTGCCGGCCTCAATAAACACCGGATCGAGATCGACAAAACGGATCGCTTGGCCGTCGGCCAGCATCGCAATCTCGGAGTTAAGCTGCTCCGCCTCGGCAATGCGATCGGCGCCGGGGGGAATGACCGACGTGAGCAGCAATGCCGACGGTGGAAAGGCTGTTCGTAGAGCCGCGACCATCTTGGCGTAAGCGGCGGCCGCTCGCCGAACGTCGGCCAACTCTCCCGAGCCAGTCTGCACCACAATTACCTTGGGCATCGCGTCGGCATAGTCGCCGGCAGAGACGTTTGCCAGCAAGGTCGTAATCGACGTGCCCTGCTTGCCACGATTGTCGATGCGAACACCGGGAAACGATTTGCTCAGTAACTGGGAAGTCCATCTCTCGACGATCTGGCCACCCAACAGCAGCACGTCGGTCGTGTAATCGGCGGCGACTAATGTCAGCCGCGGATCGATCCAAACCGCGTGGGCGCTGTGCGCGTTGCCGGGGCAGTGCACTTCGAGCCGAAGTTGCCCTATGCCGCGCACGCTGACGTCTGCCTGAACGCCCTGTTGCTCGTCTTGCACGGGTGGCGAGGCCCACAGCTCTCGATCGTCGCCTACGACCCGAAACGTCAATCCTTCCTTCAGATCGGGTTGCTTGGCCAACCCCGCGACTGCCAGGAATCGCTCGTATTTTCCATGGAGCGCGAACGTGACCTGCGCCATGCCGTTGTTATTCGGGTGCTCGAACAAGGCATGGGCCGGTTGCTTGCCGTGCCATTGGATGGGGTTGTCCATGTGATCAAACCCATGCCGCCCGAGAGAGCCGACCGTGCCCTTTTGCTCGACCGCCTGAAGGTCGTCAAGCCAAACCACGTTGCCCGAAGTGCTCGCCGTCGCGCCGTCCCAAAATATCTTGCAATTCGGCAGCGCCTGTTGCAGGGCCGTTACTCCTTCGGCGGTTACCCGCGTGCCCGAAAGCGACAGCATCGTCAACGACTTGCACTCGACGAGCGGAGTGATGTCGGCAAGCGGCGTTGATCGAACATCCAACGCGCTCAGCGGCATTCCCTTGAGCGGCGCGAGGTCGCTCACCTGACTATTCGGAATGATCAGCGTCGTCAGCGGCATGCCACGCAATGGCGACAAGTCCGAAACCTGCGAATGTTTGCAAATCAGGTTCTTCAGCGGCAATCCTGCGAGCGGCGACAGATCGGCCACTGCATTGCCGCCAGTTCCAGGGCAATCCAACTCGATCAACCCTGGAAATGCCCGCAACGGGGACAGGTCACTCACCTGCTTCGTCTCCAGCGCGATCCTCTGGACTTGCCCGTTCGCAATCCGCGGCGACAGCTTGCCGTCGAAGCCGAAGTTCAGCTCTTGCAGCTTCTTGCCGACCGCGGCCACTTGCTCCTCGGGCGACAGCTTCGCCACGCCGCGCATCCAAATCTTGAACTCGGCCATCTCCCACGGCTTGGCGGCCGACGCCTTGGCCTTTTCCTGCGCAACCTCGACCGTGTGACCAGCCGGCAGGTCAAGCCGCGCAACCTCGGCTCCCTTTTTGTTCCGAATAACCACCACAATGCCCAATGCCAGGACGAAGAACCATGCCGCGCCGGCGGCGGCGAGCATTTTTGGCTGCCTCCACCAGGGCGGGCCTTGCTTACGGCCTTCGGCCTTCGGCGGTCGGGCCGCTGTCTTTGGAGCGACTTTCAGATCGATCTCTGGCGCCGGAATGCCGCGCAGCGATTGGTTGCCCAGCGCGATCGACAGGTCGGAGATTTCGCTGGTGATCGAAGGCTGTGAAACAAACGTCGACTCGCCCCGCATTGCCGCCTGGCAGCGCTCGAGATCGGCCAGCAGCTCGTTCATCGAGGGATAACGATCCTCGGCGCGCTTGGCGATCATCCGCTCGAAAATCGCTTGCAGCTCGCGCGGCACGCTCGGTTGCGCATCGGCCAGCGCAGGAATCGGCAGCTCGCGGTGGGCGAGAATCTTTTCGACCACCGAATCGCCGGCGTACGTTGCTTTGCCCGCAATCAGGTAGTGCAGCGTGCAGCCGAGGCTGTAAATGTCGGCGCGCGCATCGGCGTTCTTCGTGCTGAACGCTTGCTCGGGGCTCATGTAGTCGACCGTCCCCATCACCGCGCCCGTGCCGGTCAACTCGCTCTGACGTTGGATGTCGCCCTCGGCCGCGTCGATGCGCGCCAGTCCCATGTCCAGAATCTTCACCGTGCCTTCGGCGTCGACCAGCAGGTTGGCAGGTTTGATATCGCGGTGGATCACGCCGTGCTTGTGCGCGTACGCTAAACCGCAAGCGGCCTGGCGGATGTAGTCGATCGCCTGGGCCACCGGCAGCGTGCCGTGCTTTTTGACCGTGGCCGAAAGGTCGATGCCCTCGACGTACTCCATCACCAAAAAGTGGTTGCCACCCGCCTGGTCGGCATCGAACGCGGCGACGATATTCGGATGCAGCAGCTTGGCCGCCGCCATCACCTCGCGCTCGAACCGCGCAACGGCTGCGGGATCTTTGACCACGGCCGAGGGCAGCATCTTGATCGCCACCATGCGATGCATGCGGCGATGCTCGGCCTTGAAGACCTGTCCCATGCCGCCGGCGCCGATTTTATCGAGCACCGTGTAGCTGCCCAGGATCAGCGCCTTGGCGCGGCCGGCAAGAATTTGCTGCGCCTGGAACTTAGTCAGGTGCTTTTGCTTGACCAGCTCGCGCGCTAGTTCGTCGGCGTCTTTGGGCTGCGCTTGTGGCGGAATGAAGTCGCGCAGCTTACCAGGCTCGATGATGCTCGAGTCGGTAAGCTGCTTAATGACTTGCTCGACCGTCAGCGGCATGCGCCCCTCGCCACGTAAAACGACGAGCGGCTATTCTATCCCACGAAGCGGGTGGCATGAAACATCGCGCCGTGCCGCGGCGGGCTGTTTTTCGGGGGGCGCGTCGTTGTCGGCCGGCTGCCTCGGCGCATAAAAAAACTTCCCTCGGCGCTCGAGGGGAGTCGAACGCCAAGGGAAGCCGGATGAACCGTCGCAGACCGCAAACCTCCGAGCGTTAGCTCGAAGCCGATTGCAGCTGCGTGGCAACCTTCTGGAAGGTGGTGTTGGCGTTGGTGCCGATCGATTGGATGGCCGCCAAGCACACGATCACGATCAGGGCCAACATCACGGCGTACTCAACCGCGGTGGGGCCGTCTTCCGATTTCAGGAAGTGGTTAATCTTCTGCGCGACGATCTTCATGGGACGCTTCTCCAAATTCGGTGGCAGCCCTGGCCGATGTGAACTTAATGGGCCGATTCTTGAGGACTGTCCAAGGTAAAGGACCTTTGGCTCACATCGCCTGTTCGATGTTTGCCCTTGCACTGAAACCCTAGGTCAGACGCCTACCGTGTCAAATTCTTGAGTGTAAAATTTTCAAAAAATCCGCCGCATTCCCGACGACCTGTTTCTGCGGCGAAGCAAAGCATCTCTCGCGAAAATCCGGTACGACTGATCTAATAGCGCCCAGGGCGTTGCGGCATATCATTAATAATGACTTCACCGCATTGGGTCGGATGCGTCGCGCCGCCCCAGACCGGTCCATTGCTCGTACCGTGATCTATGTCATGGCTCGATGAAACCATCGACGAACTAGCTGCGTGCGATTTCTGGCCGTATCGGCCGGGCGGCACCGCAGCCACCGAGCCGACCGCCTTCGCGGCGTTAGCCCTGCGTGCGCACGGTCGCCGCGATGCCGCGGAGCGCGCGACCCACTGGCTTGCCGAGCATCAATCGGCCGACGGTACCTTGGGCATCAGTGCCACGGAGCGCGACCCGCATTGGCCCACCAGCCTGGCCGTGCTGGCCTGGTGCGCGGCCGA
>DASZPI010000409.1:0-13320 GCA_035550355.1 Pirellulales bacterium | reverse complement strand
TGGGGTTGGGCCCCGGATGGTCGACGGTGGCCAATACGCCGTTTCGGCGACACAAGTCTTGGAATCACGAAGGGGGCATTGCCACGCCGTTGGTCGTCTGCTGGCCCGCGGGCATTCAGGCGCGCGGCGAACTGCGCCATTCGCCAGGACACCTGATCGACATCGTTCCCACGCTGCTGCAACTGGCGAATGTTACGGCGCCTGCGAACTGGAATGGTGAACGTCGTCCGCCGCTGCCGGGCATCAGCCTGGTTCCAGCATTTGCCAGCGATGTTCACGTAGAACGCGAGTTATTCTTCAAGCACACCATCAATCGTGCCTTGCGCGTTGGCGATTGGAAGATCACGGCCTCGGGAGATGATGCTCCTTGGGAGCTTTACGATCTGGCGACGGATCGGGTGGAAGAGCGCGATCTGGCCAGCCAGGATCCGAAGCTCGTTGCGAAGCTAGCAGAACGCTGGTCGCAGCGCAACGCTGAATACGCCGCCGAGGGTGCGACCGCCGGCGACCTGCCGAAGAAGGCGAATAAGCGTGCGGCGAAAAAAGCCGGTGCCGCGGCCGAATAGTGACTGCTCCTCAGACCGGTTCGCGAAACGTCTATAATTGCGGCATGAGTTCTGAAAAGGCATCGGCCCTGGTGCTGCGCGTGGTCGAGTTCAGCGAGACTAGCAGCATTCTGACGCTGTTCACGCGCGAGTTTGGCAAGATCCACGGCCTGGCGAAGGGAGCGCGACGTCCAAAGAGCCCGTTTGAGTCTGCCCTTGACCTGCTCGGGCTGTGTCGGATAGTGTTCCTCGCCAAATCGTCCGAAGCTCTCGACTTGCTGACCGAAGCCAAGTTGGAACGGCGATTTCGGCCGCCAGCCCGCGACCTGCCTCGTCTTTATGCGGGCTATTACGTGGCCGAATTGCTGAACGAGTTGACGCACGATCGCGATCCCCACCCTGAACTTTTCGATTTCGCTTGCGACACGCTGGCCGCCCTATCGGGCGGGGAGGCGAACGTCGCAGCACTGGTCTTGCGATTCGAGTTGAACACCTTGCGATTACTCGGCCATTTGCCCGCCTTAGACACCTGCGTTGGCTGCGGCGCCGTGCTGCCCACATCGCCACGGGTCGCCTTTGGCGCTGGCGTCGGCGGTGTGTTGTGCGTTCGCTGCCGACCGGGGAAGCGACAGGTCGTCTCGCTCACCGCCGCAGCGATCGACGCTATGCGCCGTCTGGCATCGGATCAACCGGCTCCACACACGGTTGGCGCGCTCGATCGTCGCACCTACGGCGAGCTGCGCGGCGTTGTGAATCAGTATCTTGCCCACCTGTTAGGCCATCGGCCTCGCATGCAGAGTTACTTGTCGCTTCTTTCGGCTTAAAATTCGTCTCGTCCATCCATTCCGTTGCGTCGACTGTCGTTATGCGTTGTTCCTCTAAGCCGCTACGGTTGCCAGCCTGGCTATGGGTGCTAATGGCTTGCGCGCTGGCGGCGAACGTGGGCTGTAAGACGTTTGGCGGCAAGCTGCGTAATCCGTTTGCCAAGAAGCCTACGGAACCGCAGGCCGCGCAGCAGATCGATGCCCCCGGCGAAAGCATCCAACAGGCGGCGTTCGAGCAACCGTCACCTGAAGCAAAAGCCGGCATGACCAAGGACACCGGCAAATCCATTGCCGAAGCCGCCGACGAGCGCAGCTTCTGGCAAAAGGCTGGCGATGCCGCCAAGACGGAAAACATTGCCAAGCGTTGGAAGAAAATGATCGGCCGCGGCCCGAACGAAGCGGTAGCCCGCCAGGCGTATGCCGATGCCGAGGCGGCGTTCAGGGCCAAGAACTACGAAGAGGCCGTCAAGAAATACGCCATCGCCGCGGATCGTTGGCCCGATTCGATGTTGGAAGAAGACGCAATGTTCATGCTCGCCGAGAGCTACTTCTTCTGCGATCGCTACTCAAAAACCAGCGACACGTACACCAAGATGCTGAAGAAGTACGAGAACTCGCGGTACATGGATAAGGTCATGGTGCGCTCGTTCGCGATCGGAAAATACTGGGACGAGGTCGGCAAGAAGCACAAATGGCTGGTGCCGAACTTCTCGGATAAGACACGGCCGCTATTCGATACGCAAGGCCACGCGATTGCTGTCTTCGAAGGCATGCGAATGAACGACCCCACCGGGCCGCTGGCCGACGATGCTTGCCTTGCCGCCGGCGTGTCGCATTTCATGAGCGGCCATTGGGAAGATGCCGATCATCAATTCGACACACTGCGCAAAGAATATCCGCGCAGCGAGCATCAGGTTGAAGCGCACCTGCTGGGGCTCAAAACCAAGCTGAAGAACTACCAAGGCTCCCAATACGACGAGCGGCCATTGACCGAGGCGGACAAGCTGGTTGACTCGACGCTGCTGCAATTCAGTCGCGACTTGCCCGAAGAGCGCGAGCGACTACAGGCCACGAAGCGCAGCATTCGCGATCAGCGCGCCGAGCGCGAGTACATCAACGGCGAATACTACTACAACCGCAAATGCTACCGTGCTGCGCGCTACTACTACGAACATTTGATCAAGCAATTCCCGGAAACGCCCAGCGCAAAGCTCGCCGAAGCCCGGATGGAAGAAACGAAGAACTACCCACCCGACCCGCCCAATTATTGGGGCTGGCTGGGAAAAATCTTCGGTGAGCGAAAAAGAACGTACAACTGACGCAACGCAGACCGGCGGGGCAGCGGGCCGCGGGAACAAAAATGTCACGCCATGGTTTTTCCGCCTTCGGCTGTTTGCTGTCGACCGCCTTCTGCCTGCTGCTTCTGCCTGGCTGCATGGGGTACATGGTCGGCAATCGCACCTTGTATCCGCCCGACATTCGCACGGTGTACGTGCCGATGTTCGACTCGACGAGCTTTCGCCGCGGGCTAGGCGAAGAAATCACCGAGGCGGTGGTCAAGCAGATCGAACTCAAGACGCCGTTCAAGGTGGTCAACACTCCCGACGCCGACAGTATTCTTTCGGGCAAGTTGATCGCCGACACCAAGGGTGTGCTCGTCAAGCCGCCGACCGACGAACAACGCTTAATTCAGCTCAATTATCGGGTGGAAGTCAGTTGGCTCGATCGCCGCGGCGACCAGATCCGTCAGACGCAGTCGCTGCCGATTCCCGATTCGATGGTGCTGATCGACCAGCCGACCAATTACGTGCCTGAGGTCGGCCAGTCGATCAGCACTGCGACCATGCAAACGGTCAATAACCTGGCCGAGCAGATCGTGTCGCTCATGGAAGCGCCCTGGTAGGAGAGTTGCTGGTGGCTAGTTGCTAGTTGGCGGATTCCGATCGAAACTAGTTAACAGCAACTAATAACTAGCTACTCCCACCATGCATTGGCAGCTTCGCACACAGCGCCTCACTTTGCCTCGCCGGCCGCGGCTCATGGGCATTGTGAACGTCACACCTGACAGCTTCTCCGATGGCGGCGCGTTTTTCGATCCCGCCTCGGCCGTCGAGCACGGCATGGCGCTGGTGCGCCAGGGAGCGGATCTGTTAGACGTCGGCGGCGAAAGCACTCGACCGTACTCCGATCCGGTTGCCGAGGCCGAAGAGCTGCGCCGCATTGTGCCGGTGGTGCGCGCGCTGGCCCAACGAAGCGGCGTGCCGATCTCGATCGACACGTCGAAGGCCGCCGTCGCGGCGGCGGCACTCGAGGCGGGCGCCGAGATAATTAACGACGTTACGGCAATGACGGGCGACCCGCAGATGTTGCCGCTGGCGGCGGAATCGCACTCCGGAGTGTGCGCCATGCACATGCTCGGCAATCCGCAGACGATGCAGGACAATCCGCAGTACGGCGACGTGGTCGTCGAGGTGCTCGCCTACCTGCGCCAACGACGCGATGCGCTGCTGGCGGCGGGCATCGCCCACGAATGCATCTGTCTCGACCCGGGAATCGGATTCGGCAAGACGCACGCACACAACTTGACGCTCTTGGCCGACTGTCGCCGCTTTCATGAGCTGGGATGTCCGCTGCTGGTTGGGCACTCGCGAAAGGGGTATATCGCGCATGTGATTGGCGACAAAACGGCCGATCGAACCGCGGGAACCATCGGCGTGGCGATCGCGCTGGCGAACCAAGGAGTGCAAATTTTGCGGGTGCACGATATCGCGCCCGTGCGTCACGCTTTGCTGCTATATGAAGCCACGGGCGGGTTTGCGCCGTAGCGATTGGCTGCGTGCGCGGCAAAGCAGCGTCGGAACGGCGTTGACTCAACTTCCATACGGAACAATACTTCCGATAGGTGCTTTACTGCCCGCTGCCTTCTGTCCGCCGCTGCCGACCGTGGCCATTGCCGACCAAAGCGATCTGTCCTCGTATTGCCTAAAGCTCGCTCGGCGCGCCGCGGAGGCAGCGCTCGAGCTGTCGCACATTTCGCCGGCGATCAAGCAAGCGTGGCTGCGACGTTCGGCGGAACTTCTGCGCGAGCGGTCTGAATCGCTGGTCGTCGCCAACCAGCACGATTTGGACGCCGCACCAACGTTCGGCCTCACGTCGGCCGCAATCGATCGGCTGCGGCTCGGAACGAAGCAAATCGAATCGATGGCAGTTGGCATGGAGCAAGTCGCTGCGTTGCCCGAGCCGGTCGGCGAGATCATTGAATCGAGCATCCGTCCCAACGGTCTCGAAGTTCAAAAGGTGCGCGTGCCGCTGGGCGTGGTGTTCTTCATTTACGAGTCGCGCCCCAACGTGACGGCCGATGCCGCTGCGATCTGCGTCAAAAGCGGGAACGCGGTCATCTTGCGTGGCGGAAAAGAAGCCTCGCATTCCAATCGTGCCATCGTCGAGTTGTTGCACGAGGCTGCCGCCGACACGGGGCTGCCGATCGACGCTGTGCAGTTGGTAGGCACGACCGATCGCGAGGCCGTGGGCCACTTGCTGAAGCTTGATCGCTACATCAACGTTGCCATTCCGCGCGGTGGTGAAGGACTGATTCGGCGCGTCGTGGCCGAGGCGCGCATGCCAGTGATCAAGCACTACACGGGCAATTGCCACGTGTATGTCGATTCATCGGCCGACCTGGCAATGGCCGAGCGCATTTTGATCAACGCCAAGTGCCAACGAATGGGAGTGTGCAACGCTGCCGAGTCGCTGGTCGTGCATCGTGACGTTGCCCACGAGTTCTTGCCGCTTGCTGCCGAGGCGCTGATCGCGCGCGGCATCGAGCTGCGCGGCGACGAGCGCACGCGCAGCTTGGTTTCGGCAGCCGTGCCGGCGAGTGAGGAAGACTACGCTACCGAATACCTCGGGCCCACGCTGTCGATCGTCGTCGTCGATTCGCTCGAAGATGCGATCGCACACATCAACCGCTACAGCTCGCAACACACCGAGGCGATCGTGACCTCGGACCTCGCAGCCGCACGCGCCTTTGCGGCCCGAATCGATAGCGCAGCCGTGATGATCAACGCGAGCACCAGGTTCAACGATGGCGGCGAGTTTGGCCTGGGCGCCGAGATCGGCATTAGTACCGATAAGTTCCACGCCCGGGGCCCGTGTGGTCTGAAGGAACTGACCAGTTATAAGTACGTGGTCTATGGCGCGGGGCACGTCCGCGAATAGACCCTCTCGGCAAGGAGGCCGACCATGACCGACGTGAATTCGGTGCGGCGCGAAACTCGCCCGCTGCTCAACCCGACGCAAGTGGCCGGTCTCTATGGCTTGCACAAGAGCCTGGGCCGCGATTTCAGCGCTGCCCTGACCGATTTGCTGCGAAGCCGGGTCGATGTGAAATCGCCGACGCTCGATCAGGTGGCTTACGCCAGCTTTCTGGCGAAGATCGATCAGCCGGCATGCATTGCCATCGTCAGGCTCGCTCCGCTGGATGCCGAGGCGGCAGTCCATGTTAGTCCCTCGCTCTTGTATCCGATGCTCGATCGCCTGCTGGGCGGCCGCGACACGAATGTTGCCGTGGATCGCTCGTTTACTGAAATCGAGCTGCGACTGGTGAGAAAGATTTTCGACGCAATGCTTCGGCAATGGTGCGCTGTGCTGCTTCCGGCCGTGGCGGTTGAACCGACGATCCTGGGCATCGAAAACGATCCCGGACTTGCGCAGATTGCGTCGACCTACGAGCCGGTGGTTCGCCTGAGGCTCGAAGCCGCCATCGGCGCCTCGCGCGGCGCGGTGCAAATGTGCATCCCGTGCGCGGCATTGGCGAAACATATCGAGTCGTTCGCCCCGACCGATCGCGAGCTCGCGGCGGCCAGCCCGCTGGGCGACACCCCATCGGTCGACGTGGTCGTAACCATCGCGGAAACCCGATTGCCCGCCTCGCAGCTTTCAGCGCTGCAGCTGGGCGATGTGATCGTTACCGACACTGCCGCCTACACACCGGCGACGATCGAGATCGACCAGTTGCGACGTCTACGTGGCCGCGTCGGGCGAATCGATGGCCACCGAGCCGTCAGGATCGAAAAGGTGTAGCGGCCAGCTCGGTGAGCACGTCGCCGAGAATCGCCAGCGCCGTGTTCACCTCGGTTGCAGTTACGCAAAGGGGTGGGCAGAAGCGCAGCGCGGCGCGACCGCATGACAGGAGCAGCAACCCTCGCTTGAATGCCGCATGCAATGCCGCGCGGCAGCGTTGACGGTCCAGGTCGTCGTCGCCGACCAAGTCGACCGCTCGCATCAGGCCCAAGCCGCGCGGGCGGGCAAGGATTGGAAACTGTCGCACAAGTTGCTCGAGCCCGGCATGCAGTTGCACCCCGCGTGCTTCGGCATTGGCCATGTACTCGCGCTGGACCAGAGCGAGCGTCGCCAATGCCGCGCGGCAGCTCACCGGATTACCGCCGAACGTCGAGGCATGTGCTCCAGGGGGCCAGTCCATGAAATCGGCCCGTGTGACCAGCGCGCCAAGCGGTAGACCGCTGGCAATGCCCTTGGCCAGGCAAATCATATCGGGGACCACGTTCCAATGCTCGATCGCAAACATGCGGCCGGTGCGGCCGACGCCCGACTGAATTTCGTCGGCCACGAGCATAATGCCGTACTGATCACAAACCTCGCGCAACATCGGCAAAAAACCTGGCGACGGCACGCGGTAGCCTCCCTCGCCTTGGATCGGCTCAACGAAGATCGCCGCCACTTCTTCCGGCGGCGCGACCGTGGTGAACAACTCGTCAAGCTCCGTGCGCGCACAGTCGAAGTGCACCCGATGTACTCCGGCCAACGTGGGACCGAACCCGCGCTGATGCACGACCTTCGATCCGCCCAACGACAATGCCCCGTACGTCCGACCGTGGA
The DNA here is from genome assembly GCA_035550355.1 of Pirellulales bacterium. Lineage (GTDB taxonomy): Bacteria > Planctomycetota > Planctomycetia > Pirellulales > PNKZ01 > DATAXP01. The sequence continues at coordinate 6,053 of DASZPI010000409.1, read as the reverse complement.
AGGCGCCGAAGAAGCTGATCACGCGTTGCCGCTTGGTATGAAACCGCGCCAGTTTTAGCGCCGCTTCGATCGTCTCGGCGCCGCTGTTGGTGAAGAATACCCGCTTAGGACCGGCGCCCGGAGCGAGCTGCGCGAGCCGCTCGGCCAATTCGATTTCCGGCGCGTAGTAGAAATCGGTTCCGGACATGTGGATCAGCTTCGACGCCTGGTCGGCGATCGCGGCGACCACCTCGGGATGGGCATGGCCGGTTGCGGTCACGGCGATGCCCGCGGTGAAGTCGAGGAACAAATTACCGTCGACATCTTCGATCGTGCTCGCCCACCCGCGAGCCGCCACCAGCGGATAATCGCGCGTGTACGACGGGCTGACGACCTGCGCATCGCGCGCGATCCAGTCGGCCGCCTTGGGGCCAGGTAGCTCCGTAACGAGATGAGGCGCAATTCGCGCTGTGGTCGTGCTCATAACGTCCGCCTCAACTGCCCACTGCCTATTGTTTACTGTCCTCGACCTTTCCACTCATTCCCTGGGCCATGGTGATGCCGCGCTCGTGATTGACGGTGAATGCCGTTTTGTGTGTCACGGCATCGACCAATGCCGCGGCCGACGGTTGACCATTGCCGCTGCGCTTGACGCCGCCGAATGGCAGGTGCACCTCGGCGCCAATGCACGGGAGGTTCACGTAGCCCATGCCGTAGTCGCACTCGTCGCGATATAGCCGCCATCGACGATAGTCTTCGGTGATTACCGCCATCGACAATCCGTAGGGCGTGTCGTTGTAGATTGCGATGGCTTCGTCGTCGTCACGGAACGGAATGAGGGCAACGTGCGGGCCGAACACTTCTTCCCGCACAGTGCGTACGCCTGGTGCGTGATGCTGCTGATAGACAAACGGGGCCATGAAATAGCCGCCGTTGGCATGGCCGACAATCGGTCCGCCGTCCAAAAGTACCCTGGCGCCTTCTTGCCGCGCCAGCTCGTTGTAGAACGCAACTTTTTCGACGGCGGCGCGATTGATGAGCGGCCCGGCAAACGCGCCCGGCTCAAATGGATCGGCAAACTTCACGCCCTTAGCGCGCTCGACAAACTCGCGGCTGAACCGGTCCATCAGCTTCTCATGCACCAGCACACGGCCAGCCGACACGCAGCGCTGGCCGGTGGTTTTGAACGCGCTGAGCACCGCGGCATTGACCGCCAGGCCGAGGTCGGCGTCGCCGCACACGATCACAGCGCTCTTAGAGCCCATTTCGCAGGCACAGGTTTTGTGATCGCTAGCGGCAGCGAGCTGACGGATGTGCGAGCCGACCGTATAGCTGCCCGTAAAGCACACGACGTCGACGTCGTCGTGCGCCGCGAGCGCTTCACCCACTTCCTCGCCGATGCCGTGCACCAAGTTAATGGTGCCGGCCGGGAAGCCGGCTTCGACGAACAACTGAGCCAGGCGTTGACCGATCTCGGGCGTCTCTTCCGAAGGCTTGAACACCGTGGTGTTTCCTTCGAGCAAACTCGGCCCGAGCATCCATAGCGGCACTGCGAACGGGAAGTTCCACGGCGTAATGACCGCGACGACGCCGCGTGGCTTGCGACGAATGTACAGATCCTTGGCCACGATCTCCGACTCGACCACCTGGCCCGTCGGCTGCCGCGCTGTGCCGTACACGTACTGCACCATGTGCAGCCCTTCGATCACCTCGGCCCGCGCTTCATCGAAGATTTTCCCGCTTTCGCGCGAAACGACCGTCGCCAAGTCGTCAACGCGCTGCTCGATGAGGGTCGCTAGCTTGCCGAAGTACTCGCCACGCTTGATCCGGCTGGTGCGTCGCCACGCTCCAAACGCCTGTCGTGCCGCCTCGACGGCCGCGTTGGCATCGGCCGGGGTGCCGCGCGGATAGATGCCCAACACCTCGGCCGTCCGTGCGGGGTTGTGGTTTTCGAAGCTGTTAGCGCCCAGGCCGGCATACCATTGGCCACCGACCAGCATGCGGCCAGTCCACATTGTGCTGTGCGCCGTCACCGACATCGGTCGGGCCTCCTTCGCAAACGCTCGGCGACAACGGTCGCCGGCTAATCGATGATCCCCCAGGTGAATCATACGGCGACCCGCAAAGTGCGGACAGCCACCGTGGGTTGGTGCCTGAGGGCATGCCGCCCTATAATTCGCCATCCAAGCATCAATTTCATCCCAGGATTCACGTTGGAATGAGTAATACCGAGGCTGAAAAGGTCGTCATCATCGGTAGTGGCCCGGCAGGCTGGTCCGCTGCCATCTACACCGCCCGCGCGCAATTGCAGCCGCTTGTGTTCGAAGGGGCGATCACCGAGAACAACCGGCTCAATGGCACGCTACCGCTGGGCCAGCTCGCGTTGACCACGGAGGTGGAAAACTACGCCGGTTTCCCGGTCGGTAATTTGGAAAGCTATCTGGACGAGGCCATCCCGCCGAGCCGTCGCCAGTTCATGGCCCCACACCATAAAAAAGGAGTCAGCGGCCCTGAACTGATGGAGCTGATGCGCCAACAAGCAGTGAACTTCGGGACGCGCGTGATCACCGAGGACGTCTCCAAGATCGATCTCAGCAAACAACCGTTCACCATCTCAGTCAGCGACGGCAGCATGGTCCGCGCGCACACGGTGATCGTTGCTACCGGTGCGCGGGCCAATTACCTGGGACTGCCGAGCGAGGACGCCTACAAGAACCGCGGCGTGAGCGCCTGTGCCGTGTGCGATGGCGCCCTGCCCAGGTTTCGAAACAAGCCGCTGGTGGTGGTCGGCGGCGGCGACTCGGCAGTGGAGGAAGCAACTTACCTGACGAAGTTTGCCAGTTGCGTGTACATGGTCCACCGCCGCGACGAGCTGCGGGCGAGCAAAATCATGGCCGAGCGCGCAAAGAGCAATCCGAAGATCGAGTTCATGTGGAACAGCGCGGTCGACGAAGTGCTCGGCGATCCGAAGCTCGGCGTTACCGGTGTTCGGCTGCGCAGCACCGTGGGCAACAGCCAGCGCGAAGTCGCTGCCAGCGGCATGTTCCTGGCCATCGGCCATACGCCGAACGTCGGTTTCCTCGAAAATCAACTCGAGCTAACCGACAAGGGGTACATTAAGCTGGTCGAGCCGTTCCGCACGCGCACCAGCGTGGATGGCGTGTTCGCGGCGGGCGACGTCACAGATGATTATTATCGCCAAGCGATCACTAGCGCTGGCACCGGTTGCATGGCTGCGCTCGATGCCGAACGGTGGCTATCGCATCATGAGGGATAGACGTCCGGGATTGATGACCACTCGGCGCGTTCACTCCGCTCCGCTAGCGGAAAACCGTTTCGAGTGAGGGGCGACGTCTGTGCATTGTTCACTCCCGGTCATCTGGCCGCTGCTACTCTGAGGAGAGGAAGGCGGGCTGACAGCGCGCCGGACGTTTATTCAATCCAACAACTACCGATCGAACAGCAGGGAGGAGATCGCCGCGATGGAAAAGATATCGGTCGCCCAAGCGCGCCGGGTCGAGAGCGTCGGTCGCGAGGCGCGCATCCAGGGCTGGGTGCGGACGCGGCGCGATAGCAAGGCCGGGTTCAGCTTTCTCGAGATCAACGACGGCAGTTGTCTGGCAAGCTTGCAGGTGATTGCCGAGGCGGCGCTGCCGAACTACGAAAGCGACGTGAAGCGCCTCGGCGCTGGCTCGAGCGTGACGATCGAAGGCATGGTCCAGGCGTCGCCAGCCAAGGGACAGGCGACCGAGGTGAAGGCGGCGAGCATCGTGGTTCACGGCCTGGCGGAAGGGGACGCCTATCCACTGCAAAAGAAGCAGCACTCGTTCGAGTTCCTGCGCACGATCGCCCATTTGCGGCCGCGGACCAACACCTTCGGCGCGATCGCGCGGTTGCGCAACCAGGTGTGTCGCTCGATCCACCATTTTTTCCAGGAAGAAGGTTTCCTTTACATACATCCGCCGATCATCACGGCGAGCGACTGCGAGGGGGCCGGCGAAATGTTCAAAGTCACCACGCTCGACCTGGAAAAACTGCCGAAGCTCGAGGGGCGTGTCGACTACGCCCACGATTTTTTCCATCGCCCCGCCTACCTCACGGTCAGCGGCCAATTGCAGGCCGAAACCATGGCATGCGCCCTAGGCAAGGTTTACACGTTTGGGCCCACATTTCGCGCCGAGAACTCAAACACCTCGCGCCATCTTGCCGAGTTTTGGATGGTCGAGCCCGAGATGGCGTTTTTCGAGCTGGCCGACAACATGGACCTGGCCGAGCGCTTCCTGAAGCGCATCTTTCGCGACGTGCTCGAGCATTGCGGCGAAGACCTGCAACTGTTCAATACCCGAATCGACGACACGGTGATCACGACGCTCGAAGCGATAGTGAATCGCGAGTTCCTTCGTCTGCCGTACACCGAGGCGGTGACGCTGCTCGAAGCCTCGGGTGAGAAATTCGAGTATCCGGTGGCCTGGGGTCGCGATCTGCAAGCCGAGCACGAGCGCTGGCTAACCGAGAAAAAGTTCGGCTGCCCGGTGATCCTGTTCGACTATCCGCGGACCATCAAACCGTTCTACATGCGCGTGAACGACGATGGCCGCACAGTGCGCGCGATGGACATGCTGGTGCCGAAGGTCGGTGAGATTATCGGCGGCAGCCAGCGCGAGGAACGGCTCGATGTGCTCGAGAGCCGCATGGCCGAGCAAGGCTTACATGCCGAGACCTACTGGTGGTATCTCGATCTGCGTCGGTACGGGACCGTGCCACACTCGGGTTTTGGCCTGGGGCTGGAGCGCGTCGTGCAGTTTATCACCGGTATGGGAAACATCCGCGACGTGATCCCGTTCCCACGCACGCCCGGCAGCGCCGACTTCTGATAGCACGCGACTCGCATTGACCCATGGCGGGGCGGATCGCTAGCATTCGCATCGCCAAGTTAAGCGCTCGCGATTCGTTCGTCCATGGAAGGACTCCTTCTCGCATTCGTCACAGTGGTCGCCGGTGCCGCGAGCATCCTGGCGCTATTGTTGTGCGCTCAGACATGGGAGCATCGCCGCTTCGCCCGCAAGCGCGTCACCGAAACCAGCCGCCCTCGAATTCCTCAGGTACGTGTTTGCGTGATCGTGCCGTGCAAAGGGATCGATCTGGACCTTGCCGAGAACTTGCGCGCCCTCTTTGTTCAACGCTACGACAACTACGAGCTGCGGTTCGTCGTCGAAAGCGCGGAAGAACCAGCCGCGGAGACCATTGCCCGGTTGACCGAGCAGTTCCCCGATGTCGACGCGCGGATCCTGATCGCAGGAATCGCCCGACACACCGGCCAGAAAGTCCACAACTTGCGATTGGCGACGCGGCACTTGCCGCCGGATATCGAAGTGTTGGCATTTGCGGATTCCGACGCGCGCGCATCGTCGCAGTGGCTGGTTGACCTCGTCGAACGACTGGAGCGCAGCGGCGCCGGCGTGGCCACGGGCTATCGCTGGTTTGTGCCGCGGAGCGGGTCACTTCCAAACTTGCTCGCGTATGCCCTGAATAGCTCGGCGGCAATGTATTTCGGCGCGCGGCGCCGACACCCGATTTGGGGCGGTTCGTGGGCAATTCGCCGCGAGACGTTCGAGCGATTGCAGTTGCGCGAAGCATGGCAGGGCACGCTCGGCGACGATGTGGTGGCGACGCGCGTCGTGCATGCCGCCGGCCTGGGGGTAGCGTTCGAGCCACGATGCATGATCGCATCGCCGTGCGATTATTCGTGGTCCACGCTGGCCGACTTCGTGCGACGGCAATATGTGCTCACCCGGCTGTACTTGCCACGCTGGTGGCTGCTGATCACGCTAGGCCAATGGCTGCACAACCTGGCGTTCTGGGGCGCAGCATTGCTGTCGGTCGTAGGGCCGATGCGCGGTGTTGCCGCCGCCTGGCTGGCTGCCATCTACTCGCTGCATGTGGGTCGGGGCATCGTCCGCGCCCGGCTGGCTGAGCTTTATTTGCCGCACCATGCGGCTGCATTTCGCGCGGCACGATGGTTCGATGTCTTGGCCGGCCCGCTCGTCGGTTTAGTGCATTTCGTCGGCATGCTT
>DASZPI010000408.1:0-1606 GCA_035550355.1 Pirellulales bacterium | reverse complement strand
CGGGCGTCCTTGCATGGCTTCTGTGCGCAGTCGTCGCCATCGAACGGCACGTCCTTGCCGATGAAGTCGCAAGCAAAGCGGCAGCCCCGCCATCTGCAAATGTCGATAGCGACGGCGACCCGCTACCGGGCGGCGTGATCGGTCGGCTCGGCACAAAGCGCTTTCGGCCGACGCATGAGGCCAAAGCGATCGCCTTCCTGCCAGGAACGCACGTGCTTTCGTATCTGACTGCTGACGGTCGGCTCGAGCGTTGGGACACCGACACGGGAACGCTCGAGCGATCGCTGCGCTTGTACGATCCCGAAAGGGAATACTTCACGTGCGCCGCCGCGACCGCCGACGGACGATTCTTCGCGGCACCAGGATTGACATGGCGACCCGATGAACCGCCCTCCTCGACCTGGCTAGCGCTGATCGAATCCGACACCGGTCGAGTGCGCTGGCGGCAGGATATCGAGGGATTTCTTGGCAAGAACATAGCCGTCTCACCAGACGGACGCACGATCGCAGCTTCCACATTCGCCGACGGCGAACGTCGCCTATCCGTCTCCGACGTCGCGACGCAATCGATCATTGCGCATCGAATCATCGACAAAACGAACATCGAGGCGCTCGTGTTTTCGCCTGACGGCGAGACAATCGCGATTGGTACGACGTTCGGCAAGGCACAATTATGGAAGTGGCAAACGAAGATGGAACCGCGCGAATTCTATGTCTCGAAAAGACCGCCGCGGGGTCGTCAAATCCTTTCCTTGGCCTTCTCGCCAGATGGCCAATCGCTGGCAACCGGCGGCGATGTAGCAGGTATCCGGCCGGGCGTGTCGATCGTCGACATCGCCAACGTCGACAAGATTCTCGATTTGGGCGTCGAAGGAGTCGGCCGTTGGTACCCAAAATCGGTCGCTTTTTCACGCGATGGGCAATTCCTGGCCGCGCCGATTTACACTCTGGAGGTTCGTGCCGGGGTGGCCGTATGGGATACCGACAGCGGTAAAGTGATACACCGGTTCCACGTTCCCTGGGCCGCGTTCACGCACGTGCAGTTTTCGCGCGACGGCAAGCGGCTTGCTGCCACAAGCGACTCGCACCCGAACATGATCGTCTGGGATCTGCCAGGCGGGGAGCGGTTGGGCCGTCGGCTGCCGGGACATGAACTCAATCCGCGATATCTGAAGTTCTCGCCTGCCGACGATCTGCTCATCACGGCCAGCGAGGATGCTTCGATTCGCGTGTGGGATGTGACGACCGCCCGCGAGCTGCGCGTTATGCGCCACGATGATGGTCAGACGGGTGCGCGGTGGATACGCGCGATGGACGTTTCGCGTGATGGCTGCATCATTGCCTCCTCAGGCCTCGACAACACCGTGCGTCTTTGGCAAACCGACACGGGCAAGGAGCTTTGGCGATCGACTGGACACGGCCGCACGGGAGGGCACCGATCTCTGGCCTTCTCACCGGATGGAACGACGTTATTGTCCTGGGGCGATGATTTGAAGCTGCGTCGCCTTGATGTCGCCGATGGCAAGGAATTGATGGCTACTCGCCTGATTCCAGACGGCGCCCCTCTGCCCGCGGACCCGGAGAAGATTGCCGCCGGCAACGAGCC
>DASZPI010000407.1:0-3436 GCA_035550355.1 Pirellulales bacterium | reverse complement strand
TGATCCGCTGTTTGCAAAGACTCTGGTGGCCCAAAGCGGTGACCAAACCTTGGCCATTGTGGGAATTGACCTTGTGAAGGTCACGCTCGAACTTGCCAATGCGGCGATCGCCGAGGCGTCGAAGCGGACGGGAATTGCTCGCGAAGCGATTTTGATTTGTCCCAGCCACAACCACAGTTCACCGCTCATTCCGGCCGTGGGCGATTCGCGATCGACAAACCATGAATACATAACGACCTTGCCCGGACTCATTGCCGAGAGCATCGAGCAAGCTTACCGCGCCTTGCAGCCGGCCCGCATGTTGCTTGGCCGCTCTTTGGTGCTCGAGGGGCACCATAATCGCCGGGTCACGTCCAAAGCGGATGGCTTGGCGCTGAATACCTGGTTGAAAAAGCTGAACGATCTTGAGCAGAGCCCGCAGGTGTTGGGCACCGAGGGCCCGATCGACCCTGAATTATGGGTGGCTCGCTTCGACGACTTGAATGGTCAAGTCCTGGGAACACTGGTCAACTTCACCTGCCATCCTTCGCTGCACGACCGTATCGCCATTGCGACCTGGTCGGCTGATTTCCCGGGCGTGATTGCTGAGCAGATTACCGAAGCGTTTGGTAAACAGGCGGTATGCGTGTTCACCCAAGGTGCCGCCGGCAACATTGCCCCTCCCGTGCAATTCACTCCCGACTGGCGAGCCAGGGCGGCTGTTTTTGCAAAAGCGGCGGTCGACGCCGCCAAGCGAGCGACGCCCGTCAAAGAGCCAATCGCCGTAGGCTACGCTCGGCGCGATGTCGCGGTGCCATGCCGCGATCCTGCCGACCAGCGCGAAGGGGCGATCACCCGATTGGGATGGCGCCCCGAGATGTTCGAGGCTGCACAGCGTTCCGCCGCCGGTATGCCGCGGATCCGCAATGTGCCGGTCAACGCAGCGCGGATCGGCCCGCTGGGCATTGCGACCAACGCTGGAGAATTGTTCGTCGAGTGGGGTATCTCGATCAAGAAACGCTCTCACTTTCCCCACACCATTGTCTGCGAGCTAACCAACGATTGGGTTGGCTACGAGCCCACGGCGCAGGCCATTCAGAACGAAGGTTACGAGACTTTGGCCGGCGTGGATTTCATTTCCCTGCAGGGGATCGAAATGCTCGTTGATGCCGCCGCGGAGTTGCTGGACGGTTTATGGGCCAAGGACGGCCGTTGATCATGCACGGCGCGACAGGACGGTGTGGCTTGAGACATGTGCTTCGTGGCGTTCTGATCGGTCTGCTGTCGCTGGCTTGTTTGCCAGCGCCTGCCGCGCATCCGATCGGAAAATTCAACGTCTTGTTCGTTGTTGTTGATGATCTGCGGCCGGACTTGGGGTGCTACGGAAACTCGCTCGTCGTAAGTCCGAAGATCGACGCGCTGGCCCACGATGGCATTGTCTTCAATCGTGCCTACTGTCAGCAAGCGCTTTGCAGTCCTTCGCGCGCTTCGGTGCTAACCGGTCTCCGTCCGGATACGACGAAGATCTTTGACAATAAGACGCCGATTCGAAGTCGTATTTCGAATCACGCGACTTTGCCGCAGTATTTCAAGGAGCATGGATACAGGACGCTGTCGCTCGGGAAGGTCTATCACGATTTTCAAGACGATCCGCAATCGTGGAGCGCACCGCCTTGGCATCCCGAACATCAAGAATATGCCAGACCTGAAAAATTGTCCCTTAACGGCAAAGCTGGCGAAGCAGCCGCTAAAGGGCCGGCCTGGGAAGACGCCGAGGTGCCGGACAATACATTTCGCGACGGAAAGACCGCCGACCGCGCGGTTGACATTCTAAGCGCCTTAAAAGACGAACGCTTTTTTTTGGCCGTCGGTTTCCGTAAGCCGCATTTGCCGTTCGTTGCGCCGAAGAAATATTACGACTTGTACGCCCACGACCGGCTTCGCCTGGCAAACAATCCCTTCGCGCCCAGGGGCGTGCCTTCGATTGCAATGGAGGACTCGATCGAGCTGCGCCTGTTCTACCGTGGAATTCCTGAAAAACCGATTCCCGTTCCCGACGAAACCGCGCGCGACCTGATTCACGGTTACTACGCTTGCATCAGTTACGTCGATTCCCAAATTGGTCGAGTTCTGGCGGAAATTAACCGGCTTGGTCTGCGCGAGCACACCGTGATTGTATTGTGGGGCGATCACGGCTGGCATCTCGGCGAGCATGGTGTCTGGGGTAAATCCCATAACTTTGAAACCACAACCAGAGCGCCGCTGATTGTTAGCGTGCCCGGCCAGACGAAATGCGGCGTTGCGACCGACGCATTGGTCGAACTTGTCGATCTGTATCCAACGCTCGCTGAGCTATGTGGGCTTCCTGTGCCTGGAGGGCTCGATGGCATCAGCATGGTGCCGGTGATCGATGCTCCTGATCGCCCCTGGAAAAAAGCTGCATTCAGCCAATACGCTCGACACGCCGGAAAAATCATGGGGTACTCGCTAAGGACTGATCGTTATCGCTACACAGAATGGGCCAAGGTCGATGATCACTCGACGCTTGGTGTCGAGTTGTACGACCACGAGGTCGACCCCGATGAAAACGTGACTCTTGCTGGTGACCCAGGTCGTAGCGAACTCGTGACTGGGCTGAGCCGGCAGCTGCGCGCAGGGTGGCGCGAGGCGCTGCCCATGGCTGGGGCACCGTGACATCGCGGACGGTTGCGATTCCAGAAGATCGGCCCGTGGCCAGCTTAGATGACAAACGCGGATTTTCGATCGTCGGCTTCATGGGACGTGCTGCGTGCGCGCGCGGTCCTACGAAAGCGCATTCGCGAATTCTTTGATTCGCGCAGCTTTTGCGAGGTCGAAACACCAATCGTCTCGGCCGATGTGGTCGTCGACCTGCATCTTGATCCGTTGGAAACGACGGTGCTGGGCCGGCGCATGTTTCTGCAAACGTCGCCCGAGTTCGGGATGAAGCGTTTGCTGGCCACTCGGGACGCCGACGCGCCCCATGCGATTTACCAGATCACACGAGCATTCCGGGACGGCGAGCATGGCCGGCTGCATAATCCCGAATTCACGATGGTCGAGTGGTACCGAGTGGGCGACGACCTGAACGAAGGCATGGCGCTTCTGTCGGCATTTGCCGAAACAACGATCGCTCGCGGTGCGCCCGAGCGGATCGCGTATGCCGAGGCGTTCGAACGTTACGCCGGTGTCGACTCGCATCGCGCGTCGAGCGAGGCGCTTCGAGACGCAGGGCTGCGGGCCGGACGCGTTCCACCGGAGGGAATGCACCGCGACGATCGCGACGCGTGGCTGGATTGGTTGCTGGTCGAGCTCGTCGAGCCGCAGCTTGGCCGCGGCAGGCCAACGATCATGTACGACTATCCTGCAAGTCAGTCGGCACTGGCGCGCGTGCGTGCCGACGACCCACCGGTGGCCGAGCGGTTCGAGCTTTACGTGG
>DASZPI010000406.1:0-2820 GCA_035550355.1 Pirellulales bacterium | reverse complement strand
CGGCGCGAGCTTGGCCGTGCGCAATGCCGCCAGCTCGATTCGCGGCACCAACTCGGCGATCGCTTCGGACGAGTGCCCCGCGGCAACGGGCGCTCGGCGATCGGTATCGTTCGCAGGAGCCAGGTTCTGTTCGCCGGCCAGGTCGTGCAGTTCGACCGTCGCGCTGATCGTGCGGCGATCGAGTTCCTGCTCGTCGCCATCGACAAACATGCTGGCAACCAGCGCCAGCGAGCTGGGGCCGGCAGCGGTCGTGTACGAGCGCGGCGTCATGAACCCCGGCCACAAGCAGGCCGCCGCTGCGACTGCCCCGTGTACCGTGGCGCTGACGGTCATGCTCCACGGCGCAGGCGCGCGCGTCCAAGCCAGGCTGCGCAAATGCATGCTTCGATTGCTCCCGCGACAACACGCCTCCCAAGCGGCGCCGACGTTGTCAGCCTATGGTCGCGGGTAGGTCTTCTGACTCGCAAGCTCGAGCGGCCGAACCCTTCTCATCGACCGGCAACGCCTGGCGGCTGATCGAGCCGACCAACGCTGACCGACGACAATGGGCTACGAACTGGCACGCACGAATGACACTCGCTTACAGCGGCTGGGCCGTCCCGGAATTGCACCGGAGTTCCCTGTTCGCCAGCTCTTCCAAAACAACGAAAGCTGGCCACCCACGTCCTAATGCCATCCACGGTATCGCGCAGCGCGTTGTGGGTCAATCGGCTGTGCAGCCTTGCGCTACGGCGCGGCGGGGGTCGGCTCGGGCGCCAGGGGTTGGTCGGGCGGCGGCGCCATCGTCGGCTCGGCCACGGGTGTGCCGAGCTGCGCCAACTCGGGTAAGTCCTCGACCTGCAGGACGTTCTCCAGGTCGGCGACCGCGACCCACTGGTTGCCGAGCACCGTGATGTAATTCGTCACCGTGTTGGCCAGGTTTTGCTGAGCCACGATCACGTCGCCGAACGATACGCGGTCGGGTTGTTGCTGGTGACGTTCCCACACGCCGCGATACACGCGCGCCTGATCGGGCAGCATTTGCTGGCGGTAGAACACCAGCACATTGCGATTGTTCTCGTAGCGTTCGAAGGCGTCGGTGGCTTGAATCACCAGGTCGTTGCGCACGCGTGCCGCTTCCTGGTTGGCGCGAACCAGCAGGCCGCGGGCCTGCATGATGCCGCCGATGTTGCGATCGTAGAACGGCAGAGGCAGGCCAACCTGCGTGTTCCAGGTGGTACCGAACGGCGGTCCGGTGAAGTCCTTTTGCAGGGCGAAATACAGGTGCAGGTCGGGAATGGGCGTGACCTCGGCCAGGCGCACGTTGATGCGGGCCTGGGTGACACTGTTGCGGGCGCTGAGAATGTCGGTGTGCCGATCGAGCGCTCGCGCCAAAGCAACGTCGAACCGCACCGGCGGCACTTCGACCTCGAGGCTGCCGGCCAATTGCGTGGGAGGCATGTCGGGAACGCTGATCGCGGCGGCCAACTGCTTCCAGGCGGCAAAGTAGCGATTGCGGGCCTGCACCAGCGCGGCACGCGCCTGGTAGGCCAACACGCTGAGCTGCACCGGTTCGTAAGCTGCCGCCTCGCCGCCGCGGAGCTGTTCGCGTTGCACGCGATAGGCTTCTTCGGTGAACGCAGCCAGCGCCTGCGTGGCGCGGACCGCTTCTTCGGCCACGAGCACCGCGTAGTACCGCGATTGAACGGTTGTGATGACCGAAATCCGCTGCCGGCGGAGCGTGAGCTCGGCGTTGTGGACGTCGATGGTTTGCGCCGCCTGCGCCAGTTGCAGCTTGCCGGCGGTCTTGAAGTTCTGTTCGAAGTACCCGCCCTGGTAGTTCAGTGTCCGCTGCGAACCGACGGTATCGGCCTCGTAGCCGACCAGCGGGTTCGGCGCGGTGCCCTGCTGGATGGCATCGCCGCGCTCGGCGGTAATCTGCGCCAGCGCCTGTTGAATGATCGGGCTGTTGGCCAGGCCGATGTTCTCGAATTCGTCCAAACGCATCGGCCGGCCTTCGGGCCCCGGCTGCGGAACGATGGCTGTTGGCAACGGCGGCAGATTCGGGAACAAGCGGTCGATCGCCGCTAAGCGATCTTGCGGATGCGTGGGGTCGTACGGCGGCAGGCTGAGCGGCGGCGCACTCGCCCCCGGCAGCTCGGCCGGCAGACGCAGGCCGCGGCCCGACATCGGGTTGCCGATCACGGCCGGTTCGCCGTTGCCTGTGGGCGGGCCGCCGATCGTGGGAATGACGTATTGCGCCGCCGAGGGGGGCGGCGGTGGCGAATTCGCATCGGGCGGCGGCAGTTGCACACCGCCGTTATTCCCGCGCTGGAATGCAAGGGGATGGACCGTGAGCACCGGGCCGGCGCTGGTCGATCCCGGCGGCGGGACGAGCGTGGCCACGGGAACGCTGTCCTGCTCGACCAGCGGCGGCGTTGCGATACCAGCCCATTGCGGAGCCGCCAGGCGTGCCGTCGGGGCTGGCGAGCCTGCCACGGCATTGCCGGGCCAGACCACCGCCAAGCCAAGGGGCAGCGCCAGCCAAGGGCTAGCGGCCTTGAACAGCCTTCGGCGCCGAATTCTGGGCCTCAATTCCATAGCGCGCATCGCGTGCAGATCGAACCCGAAGACAATCGTCGCTGGTCGTACCGTTGCTGCGGACAGTACCAGTTGTATCGGCGATGCAGGTTTTAAGACGCAAACAAACCTTTCGCGTCGAAGCGGAAAAAAGCTCGCACGGTGGCGGGAGGCGCAAAATGGGCGCTCTGTACTGCCGCGGGCCCGGCCATCGCCACGCTTCCAGCGAACAACGGCGGTCGTTATTCGGCAAAGTCGCCC
>DASZPI010000405.1:0-2284 GCA_035550355.1 Pirellulales bacterium | reverse complement strand
ACGGTCCCCAATAGTGCACGTCCATGGCCCGCTCGTAATCTTCGATGGTCATCGTTTCCATGGGGCCCGATTGAATGACGCCGGCGTTGTTCACCAGCACGTCGATGCCGCCGTAGCGGCCGACCACCTCGCGGACAAACGCATTGACCTGCTGCCGATTGGTGACGTCGCACTCGACGGTCAGCGGATCGATGCCGCGGCTGTGCAGGTCGTCGCGAGCGCGGCGCAGCTCGTCTTCGTCGCGGGCGCACAGGGCCAGCCGGGCCCCTTCGGCGCCGAACTGCCGTGCCAGGCAAAGCCCCAGGCCGCGCGAGCCGCCGGTGATGACGACCACCTTGTTGCGAAAGCTGTAGGCAAAGCGGCGGCGGACGGCGCCGGCCACCAGCAGGGCAAAACCAGCCCCCATGCCAACGGCCAACCAAGGGTTTGTGTCGCGAACGTGCGGTTTCATAGCCAGTGCTCCTCAAGGGGGCGAATTCGCGGACAGCCTGTGCAGCTTGAGTGCCGGGCCGCGAAAGTTTGCCGCCGCGGAGAATCTCCCGCACCGGCTCGCGGCTGTGTACGCTGTGGCAACCTTGGCCGTTGGCAACACTCACGGAGCGTTTTTGGCGATGAACGTCGGCATTGTCGGCATCGGGTTCATGGGCATGATCCACTACCTGGCGTACCAGAAGGTGCGCGGAGCGCGGGTCGCGGCGATCGCAACGCGCAACCGCAAACGCCTGGCGGGCGATTGGCGCGGCATCAAAGGGAACTTCGGGCCGCCAGGCACGCAGATGGACCTGTCGGGCATCACGCCGTACGAACGCTGGGAAGCGATGCTCGACGACCCGAGCATCGAATTGGTCGACGTTTGCCTGCCGCCGCAGATGCACCCGGCGGTCGCGATCGCGGCACTCGAGGCCGGCAAGCACGTGCTGGTCGAAAAGCCGATGGCGCTGGCCGTGCGCGACGCCCGGCGCATGATGGCGGCCGCACGCGCCAGTGGCCGGCAATTGATGATCGCGCACGTGCTGCCGTTCTTTGCCGAGTACGCCTATGCGTACAAGATCATCCGCAGCGGCAAGTACGGCCGGATGCTGGGCGGGCACTTCAAGCGAATCATTGCCGACCCGTCGTGGATCAAAGACTTTTTCGATCCCAACACCGTGGGCGGGCCGGTGGTCGATTTGCACATTCACGATGCGCACTTCATTCGGCTGGCCTGCGGCATGCCGCGCGCGGTGTTCAGCACCGGCCGGCTGCGGGGCGAGATGGTCGAGTTCTTCGAGTCGCAGTTTCTGTTCGATGACCAGCAGCTTGCCGTCACCGCCAGCGGCGGTGTGATTGCACAGCAAGGACGCTCGTTCACGCACGGCTTCGAGATTTATCTCGAGCGCGCGACGCTGGTGTACGACTTCGCGGTGATCGGCGATCAGCCGACGCTCAATATTCCGCTGACCGTGCTGGGCCCGAAGGCTCAGGTGCTGCGCCCGAAGTTGCCCGAGGTCGATGCGTTTGTGGCCGAACTGACCGAGGCGGTGGGCTCGGCGCGCCGCAACGAGCCGTCTTCACTGCTGTCGGCCGAAATCGCTTTGGATGCGTTGCAGCTTTGCGATCGGCAAACGCAGTCGGTCCGTACAGGTAAACTTGTCCGTGTGTGACGGCACGGGCGGCAGGGACCGGATCGCGAACCAACCGCCTGCCCGGAGCGTAACGGTTGTAGTTCCGCGGCAACGAACGGGACGCCAAAACGGGCGTCTCGATTCTTTGACCATGGTTCAATCGTGGCCTATATTCGACTGTGGGTGACGGAGTACCTCACGTTCTCCGCCGCTTCACGCCTAGCCCGTCCGTGGCGATCGAGTGCCGCACGCATTGAGTCGGTGAACGGTTTTGCGGCTTTTTGAGCTCGCTGAATACCCCCAGAGTGCGGCATCGCGCATGGACAAAACTCGCGACAATAAGAATTGCGTGAGTCGTGTTCGCGAGAACGAGCTTCCCTCCAAGGCATTGCAACTCATGATTCGCGCTCCTCGCGCCTTGCTGGTCGTTGTCCTGGCCCTGGGTTGTTGTTGTAGCCTGGGGTGGCTGAACCCCGTGGCGGCCCAGGTTTCGTTCGTCACCCCCTCGGCGAGCGACACGTCGCCGCGCACGGGCGAGCTGCCCGGCGTGCTCGAGCGCGGCATGCAGCTCGAAACCCAGCGCCGCTGGGGCGAGGCGTTGACCTTGTATGAAGACGCCCTGCGAAGCCATCCGAACGAAGTGTCGCTCGAGCAGCGGTTCAGCACCGCGCGGGCCCACT
>DASZPI010000404.1:0-3007 GCA_035550355.1 Pirellulales bacterium | reverse complement strand
CAACGAAAGGAACACAACGATGCTGCCCCCGCCGACTGACATTGCCGCGGCCATAGACCGCATTGATGCGATCGTGACTAAGACGACCGAGGCGCTGCGAGCGTTACCCGAGGCCATCGGCCAAGGGACCAACACCCGCATCGTCGAGAAGCTCGAAGGCGTGATTGCCAACATTCAGCGCGACGCCGAGCAATCCAAAGCGAGCATGCGCGTGCTCGCCGCGCGGCGTGCCCAAATCAACTAACCGAAGCGAGGAAAACAAATCATGCCCGACGTCACCATAAAGCTATCCCTCGACGACGCCGAAGCCGTCCGCAAATGGCAGAAGTTCAAGCAGGAAGGCCCAGGTGCCGTTGCCGACGAAGTCGATCGCATTGGCAAGAGTGCCGGGCGCGCGCAGTCGTCTATGAGCAGCATGCTGGGCAACGTGGTGTCGCAAGTCACCGGTGTCCGTATGGCCTTTACGGGCGTCGGCATCGCGATCGCCGGCATCACGGCCGGGGCCGCGATCTTGAAGCGCGAATGGGAGGAAATGATCGCGCGTCGCAAATCAGCCGGCGACTTTCAAACCCAGTTAGCGCCCGCCCAACGCTCGCTGCTCCGCAATTTTGGTCGCAACGAAGACTTGTCGATTCAACAGCTCGACAGCGGCATTCGTCAAATCGCGCGCTCGACCGGCAGCGACTTGGCCGCGGTATATTCGGCAACTGGTGGTGCCCTGTCGGCTCGTGCGCCTGGAACGCCGGCCAGCGAAGTTCTGCGCCGCGTTGCTGCTGGCGCTCGACTTGATCCGTCGCTCTCGGCTGGCGAACTGCAATCGCTATCGGGCGCGTCGCTCGACTTTCAAAAAGCGTTCGGCGGAACACCGGAGCAAGCGCTCGGGGCAATCCTCGACAGCCAGCGCACCGCGCGCGTTGAAACGACGCAGCAGTTTGCGCAGAACGTGGTCCCCGCGCTGATCGGCTTGAAAAACTTTGGCGGCGGATACCGTCAATCGTCGGCGTTGATTTCAGCGATCACGCAAGAGTCGGCCGACGTCGAGGGTGCGCGTTCAGGTACGGCGGCGATTCAGCTCGCCAAGCAAATCGAGCAGGCCACGGCACGGGTCGATTCGCTCAAAGGCAAGGGCACGACTGAACGCATTGATTACCTCTTGAGTGGCGACAAGCGCGCCGAGTCGATCCGCCGTTCGCTCGTAGGCTCGTTCGACCAGAGCATCAACGCGGCCACCGATCAAGGGCTGACGAGTGAAGCGAAGCAATACACGGCTGTGCGCGGGCTGCTTATCAAAGGTAGTTCCGTGCGCCGCATGTACGACGAGGCGCTTGCCTCGACTGCTGACATTGGCGACGCCCAGGCTGTGTACGAAAGCAATCTGCGCGCTCAAGAACAAATCGGCTCATTGCGCACGGCGCGGTTGAGCGAGACTTTTCGCGGCGCGCAGCAGGCTTTACTTCTCAACGAAAAGATGGGCAGCGAGGGCGTCGCGCGCCAAGGGCTCGAAGATTACCTGAAGCAATCGGGCGCCACGACCGCTGTGGGGCGCTGGGCTCAACTGAAAGCGTTTGACCTTAAAACGAAATTCGGCGGTTATAGCGCGACCGAGGCCGCGCAAGCGCAGCTCGAAGGGGTACGGCGATTTAATTGGGACAAAGAGAGCGTTGCGAACATTGACAGTTTGTCGTCATCGCTCCGAGGCGGCGCGCCTCGCAGCAACGCAGGCGTTTTGCAAGAGCTGGTTGATTCGAGCAAGCGTCAAGCCGATGCGACCGAAGCGCTGCTCGGCCTGGCCGGCGGAGGGCTCAACGTCCGCTTCACCGATAACCCGCTCGTCCGTGCCACGCGTCGAGCGACCTACAACAC
Organism: Pirellulales bacterium; assembly: GCA_035550355.1. Classification (GTDB taxonomy): domain Bacteria; phylum Planctomycetota; class Planctomycetia; order Pirellulales; family PNKZ01; genus DATAXP01. The sequence continues at coordinate 1,144 of DASZPI010000404.1, read as the reverse complement.
TCCCCAGGCGGCGTCGCTGAGTACTGCCGGGGGGACCGCACGATGATCGCGTTTGCTGATCCCGATGGGGTGGTGCTGCAATTCAGGCTCTGGCCGAACAACTCGGTCGGCATCGTTGACGGGCTTCCGGTCGCCGATGGCAGCCGGCACCTGACGGTTTGTCAGATATACACCCCGGCAGGTCTAGACGTTCTCGGCGGCTGGATCGCGATCCGGCTTGCCGAAGCGCGGCGCATCGTCGAGCGACTGCCGAACCGCTGGGAAGTGCTGCTCGTCGACCAGGTCGCGACGCTTACGATCTTCACGCACCAGCCCGAAGGCGAGGTCAACGCCGAGCTTCGGGACCGCGGGATTGATCCTGACGTATTCGAGCCGTGGCAGGGATAGCCGCGGCTGTTCTTTGACAATTCGGTTGCGAAGGCCCCTCGGGCAAGCCAAAGCCCGAGGGGGGCTCATTATGCGTCGGTGCCAAAAAAGTATGCCCAGCATGTTTTCACAGTTCGCCAGAGCTTCGCCAATAATGACGAGCCGTGGTTCAGTGACGCTTTGCTGTTTCCCCCACCGGCCTGAACCGCATCGCGGCCGGAAATCGCAACCGGTGCGGAGTTGCCTGTGACCTTGTAATTATCGCCACGGCTATTCGCTTGTTCGATCTTTGAATCGCTGATGTTGAAGTCTGTCATTCGTCAGGCCCGCAGGTTCCGGCCCATGCTGTTTAGCTGCTCGATGTGCGAGCGATCGATGTTAAATACTACGTTGTGAGCTGCGGCCTTCTCGGCATCACTAAAAGACATGTTTTCTCCACGCACCCCCTGCCGCTCGAGCTTGCATGCCCATTCGAGAACACGATCTTTGACGGCGTCTGGTATCGCATTTAGCTGCGCAATTTCGACCCGAATCATAAAAGTTAGCCGACCGGCAACTGCCGCATTGATTTTCTCGCGAAACAGTGCCGAGACGTCAGGTGGCATTCGGTAAAAGATGCCATGCTCTCTTTCGTTCGCGTGCCGGGTCATCGAGATAATCGACGACACTGGCTCCAGCACGGGGGTCTCGACGCTAAGCCCCCCGGGCCACTCCATAATTCCGTTGCCCATCATCCCAAAGCCGACGGGCACGTAGCCGTTGGTGTTGAAAACTATCG
>DASZPI010000403.1:0-8733 GCA_035550355.1 Pirellulales bacterium | reverse complement strand
GATGGGTCGAGGGCTGGGGGTTAAAGGAGATCGTCGGAGCCACGGGCGCCGTGTGCGATTTCCTCCCGGCCTGCTGAACGACCCCGATCACCGGGCGTCCCGAGCGCCGCGTGACTGCGCAGCGCAGCCGAGGCGCTTGCCGCGGGCCTGACCAGACCCGTTGGCAAGCAAATACATCCCCAAACAAGAACGCCTCGGCTGCCCAACAGCCCGGCGCCAAAGTTTGTTGCGTGAACCTTTCGAGCCGCAGCGCGGCCGCGTGCCGCGCTGCGCGCTCGTTGTGTTGCGCCTAGCGATCAGTGGTTGCCCTTGCGCAGGTGTCGGCCTAAAGTACATTGCTTTCCACCCGCTTTTAATCGCAGCCAAATCGTGAACGAACCGCGCGGTACGCTCGATGCACTGATGCAAGTTATCCTCGAGCGCAAGGCGCAACCTTCGGCCAAGTCGTACACTTGCCAACTGCTCGAGGGGGGCGTCGAGCGGATCGGCAAAAAAGTGACCGAAGAGGCGGCCGAAGTGGTCGAGGCGGCCGGCGAACCAGGTTCCGACGGGCGCGAACATACCGTGCGCGAGGCGGCCGACGTGATCTATCATTTATGGGTGCTACTGGCGGCGCGCGACATTCCTTTGTCCGACGTAGAACACGAACTCGCGCGACGGTTCGGCATGTCGGGGCTCGAAGAGAAAGCACGTCGCAAGCATCCCGACGGCCAGTAACCCCGCTCGCCGCCCCATCCGCCTCGACTCTCGAATCCTGAATCCCGACCATCGACCGACCCATGCACAACCTTCGTATTGGCGTGCCGAGCAAAGGACGCCTGGCCGAACTCGCTGCCGAGTTGCTTAAAGAAGCGGGGCTGAGCTTTCGCCGCCAGGAGCGCAGCCTGTTCGCTCGCTGTCGCGAGATGCCGATCGACGTCACCTTTCTGCGCACCGAAGACATTCCGGTGCTGTGTGCCGAAGGGGCGATCGACATGGGGATCACCGGCAGCGACCTGATCGCTGAAAGCGGCGCCGAGGTGCTCGCCCGGCTCGACCTGGGCGTCGGTCAATGCCGCCTTGCGATCTGCGTTCCCGAAGACAGCCCGATCCAGACCCCTGCGCAGCTTGACGGCGTGCGGATCGCCACCAGCTTTCCGCGCGTGACCGCCGAGTACCTCCAAGGCCACGGCGCCCACGTGCACCTGGTCAACTTGTCGGGCAGCGTCGAGGTGATGATCGCGCTGGGCGTGGCCGAGGCGATCGTCGATCTGGTCGAAACCGGCAGCACGCTGGCAGCCAATCGGCTGCGCATTCTGGAAGACATTGGCCGCTACGAGACGGTGCTGATTCAGAACATCACAAAGCGGCACGGCGACGTGGCCGACCGCGTGGTGCGCCGGCTGGAAGGGGTGGTGATCGCGCGCAGCTACTCGCTGCTGGAGTACAACGTGCCCCGCGAAAAACTGTCGCATGCCGAGCAGATCACGCCGGGGTTCAATTCACCCACAGTCAGCGCCTTGGAAGATCCCGGCTGGTGCGCCGTGCGCGTCATGGTTCGCCGCAGCGAGGTGATCGGCATCATGGAACAACTCGAAGCGCTGGGCGCGAGCGCGATTCTCGAAACGCAAATTACGAACTGCCGATTGTGAGCCCGCCACCGGTTTGAGCGTACGAGTCGCTCGCAACCCGGACGGTCGCACCCCTCGTTCGATCATTCATGCTGCCAAAGCTGGAACGCCGATTACGCCGCTTCGCGATCCCGAACCTTACGCTCGGGCTGATCGTGGTTCAGGTGGCCGCGTACCTGTTCGAGACCATGCAGCCGGGCGGCCTGATTCGCCTGGCGCTGATTCCCGAGCGCGTGCTGCTGGGCGAGGTCTGGCGAGTTGTGACATTTCTGGCATTGCCCCCGACGACGAACGTGCTGTTCGCGTTCTTTTTCTGGTACATGTTCTTCCTGATGGGCAGCGCCGTCGAGCAGGCCTGGGGCGCGCTGCGGTACAACTTGTACCTGCTGGTGGGTTGGATCGCCACGGTGGGAGCGGCATTCTTTGATCCGGCGTTTCCGGCAACGAATGCCTTTCTCGAAGGCTCGGTGTTCTTTGCGTTCGCGTACTTGTTTCCAGATTTCGAGTTCCTGTTGTTTTTCGTGTTGCCGGTGAAGGTGCGTTACCTGGCGATCCTCGGCTGGGTCGGGATCGGGCTGGCCGTGTTTCGAGGACAGTGGCTGGTGCTGGCCTCGGTGGCGAATTTCTTTGTATTTTTTGGCCGCGATGTCTTTCGCCGAGCGCGCACGGGTGGCCGGCGCATGCACACTCAAGTGCGCGAGTTGGCGCCGGCCAAGGCCGAGCCGTTTCATCGCTGCACCGTCTGCGGCATCACCGATCAAACGAACCCCGAAATGGAGTTCCGCTACTGCAGCAAATGCTATGGCACGTGCGGCTACTGCTCGCGCCATCTGCACGGCCACGAACACGTGCCGCCGCCGGCCGAGCCGGCGGAAGCCAAGTAGCTGCCAGAATTCTGCGGGATAGCGCCCCGGCGGCGTCGTCTTTACGGTTGAGTGCAGACGACATGCAAGACTTTCCCGCGACCATCGGGCCAGAGCTGTTTGCATGGCTCGTCGACCAACACTCGGCGAGGATGATGCTCTATGCGCGGCAGTTCTGCGATTGCCCCGAAGACGCGGTGCAGGAAACGCTGCTGGCCTTGGCGCGCCAGCCAAGGGCGCCCGATCGGCTGCTGCCGTGGCTGTACCGAACGCTGCGCCACGCGGCGATCGATGCCTCGCGCCGCCGCGCTCGCCGCCGTCGGCGCGAAGGCGTGGTCGCAGCCGGCGCGTCGCCCTGGTTCACGCCACGGGCCGACGATCGGCTCGATGCCGAGACGGCCGTCGCGTCGCTCGAGCGCCTGTCGGCAGCGCAGCGCGAGATCGTCGTCGCTCATCTGTGGGGAGGACTGTCGTTCGCCGAAATCGCTGACCTGGTCCACGTCTCCGATTCCACGGTGCATCGCCATTATCACGAAGCGATCCGAGAACTACGCAGTCAACTAGGTGAGTCATGCCTGCCGATCGCAACGATCCCGAAACGCCTTTAGACTTCGAAGCCTCGCTGCGCGCGTTAACGCCTGCGGCGTGTCCGCTCGATCGCGATCGGCTAATGTTCATGGCCGGCGCGGCTTCGGCCTCGGTTCGATCCACGACGTTTGCCGGCCGCTTGTGGTCGGCGGCCCTGGGCGCGGCCGCCGCAAGCGTGCTGCTGGTCGGAGCGTGGTTCACGATTGCCCAGAACGAGCGTGTGCCGACCGCATCGCTGGCCGAAAGACCGCAGCTCACCACACAATCGGCGATGAATGTTGCGGCTGTCGGCGAGTATCTGAGGCTGCGAAACGATGCGCTCGACGACCGGTGGCCATCGGCCGCGCGCCGTATTCCGTCGCCAGCGCATCGACGATCGCCGAACGACTCGCGGCAGCCGATGCTCGACGAACTTCTCGGCAGCTAACGAAGGAGCCATCTCATGCGCTTTGCCTTGCTGATGTCGACAACGCTGTTCGTTGGTTTTTTGCGGCCGGCCGCGGCCGAGGAACACGACCAGCCCGAAGTCATCGAACTCGTGCTGGCGCCCGCGGCGAATAAGCTTGGCGACCAACCGCACTTGATCTATTTGCCCAGCGAGCAATCGCCTGGAAATGCGGCTCTGCTCTATCTGAAAGCCATGGTGCTGCTCGGCGAACGTACGGGCTTTAGTGATCACGAGCTCACGATTGTCGAATGGCTCGATGCAGCGCCGCGGAACTTGCCGACCACCGAAGTTCGCAAGGTGCTGGCGGATTACGAAGCGGCACTGCACCAATGCCGGCTCGCAGCACGGCGCAGTGACTGCGAATGGGAGTTGGCGCTGTCGGAAGAGCAAAGCGTGTTGCGTGTCCTGCTTCCCGAGGCGCAAAAATGCCGCTCGCTGGCTAGGCTCATCGCGCTGGAAGCACGACTGGCGATCGTCGAGCGCCGGTTCGACGCGGCCATCGAATCGCTGCGCGTTGGCTACGCGCTGGCCCGGCATATTGCTCGCCAGCCGTTTCTGGTCAGCGGGCTGGTCGGCCTGTCGATCGCCGGAATGATGACCTCGCAGATTGAATTGTTGGTCGAGATTCCTGAAACGCCGAACCTGTATTGGGCGCTGACCGAGTTGCCGCGGCCGATCGTTGACATGACCGCGGCCATCGAGCTGGAATCGCGGCTGCCTTTTTTTGAGTTGCCACAGCTTCGCAACCTGCGCGACACGCAGCGCAGCCCACAGCAGTGGGACGCCCAGTGGCAGGCATACCGCCTGCAGGTTGCCGAGCTAACGAAACTGGTACAGGACGTCAACTCGCACGATGTTCCGACCGAGCAGGCGCCGATCGAACCGGCGGCAGCGTTCGCCCGCGAAAAACTGCGTGGCTTGGGTTACCAGGCCGAGGCCGTGGCGACGATGCCTGTTGCCGAGGTGCTGCTGCGATATGCCGCGGCGCGCTGCGAGGTGCAAGGCGACGCGATGTCGCGCGCTTGGCACCTGCCGTTGCCGCAGGCACTCCACGAAGTAACCAGGGTTGATCAGCAGTTGCAAGCAGACGACGGGCAACCGCTCGCGTTGCGGCAGATCGACGTCGGCGCGCTGCTGTTGCCAGCGATCGCCCGGGTCGCGCAGAACGTCGGACGTGCCGAACAGCGCGCCGCGGCGCTGCGCGCGATCGAGGTGCTTCGCGATTACGCCGCAACGCATGAGGGGAAGCTGCCCGCGACGCTCGACGACATCGGCAACGCGCTGCCGCTGCCCGCCGATCCAGCGACCGGCAAGCCGCTGGCGTACACCCGGCGCGATGGCAGCGCGACGATCATGCTGCCGGCGCTCGGCAAGCAAGGACGTGAATATCGACTTTCGGTGCAGCGTTAATGCGGCAGTGCAAGGCGGCGATGCTAGCACGGCGGATGACTTTGGCTGAAAAAATCGTTCAACAAATTTGCCCGCTGCGATATACTCTCGTCCTGCGAAGGCGACGCTCGACCAGACTGCGTCGCTGCAAGGATTGCAACTCAAACCGCAACGGGAGGGAACCCCATGACGCGCGTTCGTCTCAGCATGGCGCACGAAAAGGCCAAGGACATGTCGAATCGGCTCGAAATGAGCACCGCCGAGATCGGCCTCAGCGTGCGCACGACCAACTGCCTCGAAGAGCGCGGCATCTTTACGGTCAACGACCTGCTGCATTGCACGCGCGACGACCTGCTGAGCATTTCGAACTTCGGCGAAAAGACGCTCGAAGAAGTGTACAAGGCGCTCGAAGGGATCGGGTTCTATCGCCCGAGCCGGCAAGTAGCGATCGCGGGCTAAGGCGCAAGCCGAGAGCCGAAAGCGGAAAGCGGAGCAGCGACATCGCGCACGATGGTTGCCCGGTTTGTTGCGCTGTCGAGCGCGATGATCGGGCGTCCTGGGAACGCCACCTCGATGGGCGGCGCTGCGGCGTGCCATGGGCCGTCGCAGCGCACCTCGATGGCCTCGGCCGCGGGGGCGATGTGCACGCTCACGCGCCCCCAGCGTGTGGCGGTGGGGCCCAGTCGCAACGCGGGGGAGTTCGGCGACAGCCACGCCTCGGGAATTCCCGCGCCCACCACCAGCCGATCGTCCTCTTCGCGCACGAAGCAGGCGCGGAGCGCCAGCAGCCACTCGGCCGCGGCCCAGGCGTGTTGCCCGTCGCCCATGCAGCCACCGAGCGTGCGCGGATGGATCGCTTCGGGCCATTGACCGGTGGGACTTGCCAGGTCGGCGACCGTTTGGATCAACGCGAAGGCCTGCGGATCGCCGGCGCGCATCATCACCTGCGCCACGTGCAGCGTCAGGTACGCGTTCACGCCCGAATGGATCATGTCCTGGAAGAATCCGCCCCGAAAGAAACAGTTCTCGCGCAGAAACCGCACGGTCTCTAGCAACCGTGGTTCGCCCGGAGCCCAAAGCTGCAGCGGATAATCGACCGCCAACGAACCGATCGCGCCGGCGTCCATGCGCCGGTACGGCGACGCGGGAACGGCGCGCTGATCGAGCCGCGGCGCCGCCAGCGCCAGGCTGCGCTCGATGGCTGCCATCAAACGGTCGGCCTCGGAACGGTACTTTGTTGGCGACGAGTGATCGCCGAGCTGCTCGAGCATCGCGGCCGCCGAGCGCAGGCCTGCGACCGACCAAAAGTCGTCCCAGTAGTAGTAGTCGTTCGGGCCCAAGTGCTCGGCACTAAAACCAGCCGGCAACAACCCTGCATGCGGCGCGTCGAGCGAGTCGGCAAGCCGCTTGCGAACGATCCACTCGGCGCCGCGCTCGATCGCATGCCGCCACTCGGGCTTGGGACCGCGGCCGGTCAGTTCTCGCCAGCGATCGAGGATCCACAGCGCCTCGCCGTTCGAATCCCATTCACCTTCCTGCGAGCGGAAGTAGCCGTTGTGCGCTTGGCGACCGGGAAATCGTGCGAGCACGCGCTCGGCACGCGACTCGAACCCCAGGCACAACAGCGCGTGGAGCATGAACGCCGCATCGCGAAACCAGAACCGCTTGTAGGTGTACGGGCCGGGATAGATGTCTCCCGGCGAATGCAGCACCAGCGTCCGCAGCGCGGCGTCGAACAAGAATTGCATGCGCGCGTCGGGGATCGAAATCGTGCAGCAACCAGCCAGCGCCTCGTGCCAGGTCGGCACGTTCACGGCCCGCGCGGGCTGCGCCGAACGCCGGTCGTCGGCCGAGGCGTCGGCCTTCAGCGGAACATCAACCGATACTTCGCGGCGCTCGTGCGGCGCCATGCGAAACAGAGCTGCGGCCGTGGCCATGCCGACATCGCAGTGCACCGACATTGCCTCGCTGCGCGCCAGCAGGCGCAGATCGACGTCGCCATCACGGTAGCGCGAGAACTTGTGTCCCGCGCACGGCTCGCTGAACCGCACCTGGTCGGCGGCGTTGACCAGCCAACCGTCGCTTTGCGAAGCGAGCTGCACTTCGCGCAGAAAGCTGACTCCTTCGGGATTGTACGGGCGCAGCGCCACCACAAGCCAGGCGGGAGCGTCGCTCGTGGCGACAAGCGTGGTGCGGCAGTGTGCGATGCCGCGTTGAGCGATGACATCGGCGCGCGAAACCAGGTCGAGACCATTGGTGTGCGAATGGGTTTCAACGACCGGCGATGGCTCGAGCTCGAACCGCTGCTCGACGCTCGCCGCGGACTGGTTGCGACCGTTGATGGTCGATGGGATGAGTTGGCGACCGTCGTCGGCGACGATCCAACCTTCAAGCGACCAACCGTCCCAATGCGGCGTGACGAGTCCGTGCGGATCGACGATCGGCAGCGCGTCGACATCGGGCAGTCCGACCGCGGTCCAGTTGCGATGCGTGAGATTGACATGCGTAATCGAGAACGCGCGGGGAATGAACGCGTCGTCCGACGGGTCGAACTGTCGCTGCACCCAGAAGGGCCAGATCCAATCGAGGTTGTGCTGAATCGCGCCGGTGTTGATCAGGCCGCGCGCGTGGAACAACACGCCGGCGCGCAGCAACTCCATGGGCGCAGCGACCTCGGCCGGCTGGGCGAAGCGATGCAGGTGCGACAGCAGCGCGATCGGATCGAGGATTCCGTGCGCTCGCGCGACTCGGCGGATGACATATCGCCACGGAAGCCAATTCCACCACATGCGGCACTCGGCGAAGGACGATTCGTTGCTTGTTATCCTGCGTGCCGGGCCAGCGAACGTGAGGGAGCAAGCAGTTGCTCAAGACGAATCACCATCTGAGCGACGTCGCAGAGTGTTTGATTCTCTCGGCAGGCGAGTTCGTCGAGCCGCCGGAACGCCTCTTCCTCGTCGACGTCGGCATGCTGCATCAGCACTGCCTTGGCTCGCTCGACCAGCTTGCGGTCGGCCAGCGTTTGCCGCAGATCGAATGCCTCCTGGCGCACGCGGCGGAACTCGCGATAGCGGCGCATCGCCAGGTCGATGGCTGCCGACAGCGATTCAACGCTCACCGGCTTCACCAGAAAGACCAGCACATGATTGTCCTGCGCCTGGCGGATCAGTTCTTCGTCGTTGTAGCCCGACACCATGATCACGGGCGTCGGCGCTTGCTCGTAGATGGCGCTGGTGGCGGCAAGTCCGTCCATGTCGGGCATTTTGTAGTCGGACAACACCAAGTCGGGACAAACCGCATGGCATTGGTCGACCAGCTCGCGGCCGGTCTGCGCAGAAGCTTCCACTCGGTGTCCGAGCGAACTCAACAGCGATGAATAAATGCGGAGCATGGCCGCGTCGTCGTCGGCCACCACGATTCTTAGCGCGGCGTCGGTGCCCATTGCCAATTGCCTCCCATGACAAAGAAAGCATAGCACGGCACATGGTGCAATGCCCCGCCTTCTTCCTAATCTCCGGATGGACTTTGGGCGTGGATGATCGACGGCTTGGCGACCGCCGGCCGAGTAATCATCTGTTCGAGCCCAGGACGCAATTCGCGACGAACCGGCTCGACTCGCACCGGCTGGCCGGTATCGGCCGATCGATACAAAGCCTGGATCGTGCGCACGTCGGCCAACCCTTCCCAGCCCGAAGGCTCGGGCGTCTTGCTTTCGAGAATGCAGGTCGAGAAGTACAAGAGCTCGGGCGCGAACTGGTCGCGCTTCGGAAACAGTCGCTTGCGGGTCTTGCCGTCGATGGTCAGGTAATGTTCGAGCCGCTTGGCGTAGGGATAC
>DASZPI010000402.1:0-3631 GCA_035550355.1 Pirellulales bacterium | reverse complement strand
CAGTAGCCCCAGCACCAGCGCCAGCGGAATGCCCAACAGCCATAGGCCCAGCACGCTCGTGCTGCCGATGACCAACATCAACAGCCCTTGCCCCATTAACCACGCGCGAAGGTTCACCACCAGTTCGTCGAGCGCCTGATCGACCCGATCGCGGTTGTCGGGGGGAATAAGGTGCAGCAGTCCTGCTTTGTAGATTGCGGGGTCGGCCGCAACAAACACGCCGACAACCACGATCACGATCATGCCCAGCAGACTGCTGACAATGCCCGAGGCAAGCCCCGCCGCACCGGGTGCCGCTTGATTTCGCGCGAGCGAATCGAACGCCATCGGCGCGTTTTCGACCACCATACGACCCCAGGACGTTTCGTCGAGTGAATCACGGATGTTCTGCCACGATTCGGCCACCCGTTGCGTGAGCTCACTGGCCTGCGCGACAACGATGCCCGCACACAAGGCCGTCACGCCGATGCAGGCCACGCCGAGTGCCGCCACGACCGCCAGCAGCGCCCAGCGCGCGGACCAACCGGTTCGCCGCTGCAGGGCATCGGCCAAGGTCCAAAGAAGCACCGCACACAACAATCCGGCAAATGCCAAAAGCAACACATGAATGCCGCACCATGCCATGTAGGCCAGCCCGACGATCAGCGCGGCGAGCGCCGTCTTGCGAGCGAAGTCGGCAAATTCGCCGTCGCGCACGTTGCCACGGCTGGCAGGTTTTGTCCGGCTCCGATCGTCGCGTCGCCGGCGGCGAGGGGCTGCATCGTCGGTCGCTGACTTTGGCTTGGTCATGCCGCTGGATCATGCAAGTTAAGTACCGCAGGGGCGCATTGCTCGACTCGCTGTGATCGTGCGTGGAAAAAAATTCTCGGCGAAGCAACCGCGACATGCCGCGATCAGCCGAGTGGCGGCAACGCGCTTCCGGGTCGATTCGCTTGGTCGACCGCGAGACCAGATCGCGCCGTTGCGTGAATCATCGCTGCCGAATGCAACCGCGTTGGCGGCGAGTTTGGCGACCTAGCAACGCGGCACGCGGTTTGCCGAACGATTAAGCCTCCCGGAAAGTGATCCCCCGCGAAACGATCCCGAAAGGCTTAACTATGTTCCACCACGTTAAAGACTTGCAATTCGACGCGCGCGTCTCGCGCCCCGACCCGCGTTTTGCCAACATGCTGCTCGACCAGTTTGGCGGTGGAAATGGTGAACTCAAAGCGGCCATGCAGTATTTCGTCCAGGCGTTCGGTTGTCGCCGCGCGTATCCCGACAAGTACGACCTGCTGATGGACATCGCGACCGAAGAGTTCAGTCACCTGGAAATCGTCGGAGCGACGATCACGATGCTGCTCGACGGGGTCAACGGCGCGGTGAAGGACGCCGCCGAAGGCAACCTCGTGGCGCAGATGGGCAACGGTTCGGCGAAGAAGAAAGACGTCATCGCCCAGGCCATGGACAACCCGCGCTTCCTGATCGAATCGGGGGGCGGACCGCTCGTCACCGATTCGCTGGGCGTTCCGTGGACCGGTGCGTTCGTCAACGCCAATGGCGATCTGACGGTCGATTTGCGGTCGAACATCGGCGCCGAAACGCGCGCCAAGATCGTTTACGAGCGCTTGTTGGAGTTCACCGACGATCCGTACGTGCAGGACACACTACGTTTTCTGATGACCCGCGAGATCGCGCACTTTCAGCAGTTCGCCGCGGCGCTGGACACCATCCAGCCGAACTTCCCCCCGGGCATTCTGCAAGGCGACCTCCGCTTCACGCACGCCTATTTCAATATGTCGAACGGCGCCGAGGACGCGCGCGGACCATGGAACAAGGGGAAGGGACCATGGGAAAAAGGCGAGCAATGGGAGTACATCGAAGATCCCGTGACCCAAGTCCAGGAGACCGCCGGACAGGCCGAGAAGGGAATCGAAGGGCATGAGCGCGACCCCGAGGCGGTCAAAAAGCTGGAACGCGAGTTGGCTGCGCAGCGGACTCAGGAAGTGACCGCCGCGTCGTCCAAGGCGGAACAAACCTGGTCGGAGTACGACACGGGCGAGGAATGAACCGCTCGATCCAGATAGCTTGAGAACGATCGTCGGACCCTTCTTCGCCGTGGGCGCGCTCCGACGGTCGATTTCGTTGCGGCAGTCGTAAGCCCCCCGTAGGATCAAGGCTTCGCGGTGTCGGATTTCGTGTCGGCACGGGGGGGTCACGCGATGGCAGTCGACTACGGTCGCTTCGTCGAAATCGCAACGGCGGCAGGCCTGATCACTGGTGAATCGCTGTCGCGCGCTGAACGGGCGCTCGCCGAATCCCAGCACTCCGGCGACGTCGGCGAGCTTGCCAAAGTGCTCGTCCAGCAAGGCGTGCTCACCAAGTATCAGGCCGCCGCAGCGTACCAGGACAAGATCGATACCCTGCTCTTAGGAAACTACCTGGTTCTCGACCGGCTGGGGGCTGGTGGCATGGGCCAGGTGTTCCGGGCGCGACACCGCAAGATGGACCGCATCGTGGCGCTGAAGGTGCTGCCAAAAAAGGCAGTCGCCTCGCCCGAGGCCGTCGAGCGGTTTCACCGCGAGGTTCGCGCCGCGGCGCGATTGATCCATTCGAACATCGTCACAGCCCTCGACGCCGACGAAGGGCAAGGCACGCACTTCCTGGTGATGGAATATGTGGAGGGCCACGATCTTTCCAGCATCGTCAAAGAACGCGGTCCCTTGCCGGTGGACGAGGCGGTGCGGTACCTCGCCGACGCTGCGCGCGGACTCGAGCACGCCCATTCGGAAGGCATCGTGCATCGCGACATCAAGCCCTCGAATTTGATTGTCGACAAGCGCGGCACGGTGAAGATTCTCGATATGGGCCTTGCGCGGTTTGTGGACCCCGTCGCCGGACAAGAAGTTGCCGCCGGACAGGCAACCGCTGCCGCGGCAGGGCTTACCCAACAAGGCAGCGTCATGGGCACGGTCGACTACATGGCGCCGGAGCAGGCCATGGACACGCGCCAGGCCGACGCCCGCGCCGATCTGTACAGCCTTGGGTGCACATTGCATTACTTGCTCACCGGTCGACCGCCGTTCGCCGGCGACACGCTGCTCAAGCGCCTTCTTGCCCACCGCGACGGAGCGATTCCCTCGCTGCGAGCGGCGAACCCGCAAGTGCCCGAGGCGCTCGATGCCGTGTTTCAGCGACTGCTGGCAAAGCGTCCCGACGAACGTTTCGGCAGTGCGGCGGAACTGATTTCCGCCCTGGGCAGCATCGGTGCAAACTCAACGCGAGATCCGACGACCAACCCGCGACGAATACCCATGATGGCTGCCGCTGCTGCTGCCGGTGTGGCGGCATTGGCGATCGGATCGTGGTGGCTTGTCGACTCCGCCGCTTCGCACGATCCAACTCTCGAACAGCCGTCAATGGCTGCGATCCAACCCGTGGCCGACGGCGCCGCCGTCGCGGAACCGGTCACGGCGATTTCGCACAAATCGGACGAGCTTCCCCTCAATGCTTCAGCGCCCAGCGTAGCGGCTACTGCCGCGCCCAGTGTAGCAACGTCTGCCGCGCCCAGCACAACGACCGCCGAGCCCCATTCCGACCCGCCCGCTTCGCAGCAGCCGCCGGGCAATTCGGTAGCCACGATTGCGAATCC
>DASZPI010000401.1:0-3619 GCA_035550355.1 Pirellulales bacterium | reverse complement strand
AGGTATCCACGAGCCTCGTCATTCAGCGCCAGCCATATCCGGACAGCTTTCGATGGGAACCCCTGGTCGAAATAGGTCACGATCACGAACCCACCGGGACGGAGGACGCGCACGATCTCTCGAAAGACTTCTACGGGCCGTATGAGGTAAAGGACGGCCGCGCACATCACGACGCCGTCAAACTCGCCATCCGCAAACGGGAGATGGTAATTGACGTTCAGGTCCTGGATGACGCGCCCGGTGAGCTGCGAGTTCAGGCGCAGCTCGTCGTCGTTCATTCCCAGCCCCACGAGCCGCGACAGGTGCAGGCTCAGCGGCATGTGTGACTCGTAACCGGTCATGACGTCGAGGACAGCACCGCCGGGCTTGAGCCGGGACGCATAGAACTGCTCCACCCGCCCGGCCGAGTCCGCGTCGAGATACCGGTGCAACCGTGGTTCGCGGTAAAAGAGCGCATCGGGCGCTGAGTCATCCCTGATGAACGCGCCAACAGGAAATACAGCAGGGTAGTAAGTGTCTGTATTCATGTGGTGCGAGACAGCGGCGGCCCAATAGCCGTCCGAAGGTGCCTTATGAAACCACGGCACACGTGACGCGACATCGCCAGCCATGCACCACTTGAGCGGAAGCGCATGGCGGCTCATTGCCTCCTTAGACGTGGATCGAGCGCATCCCGCACGCTATCACCAGCGATGTTCACGGCCAGCACGCACACGAAAACGACCGCGCCACCGATTGTGGCCTGCCATTGCGACACCACAAGGTGCGACGCGCCATCCGCTATAACGGTGCCCCAATCCGGGGCAGGCGGACGAATACCGACGCCGAGGTAGCTCAGCGTGGATTCGAGCAAGATGAGGAACGACAGGCGCGTCGTGCACATGATCACCAGGATCGGCACGACATTCGGGAAAACATGCAGCCACATGACACGGCGGGGTGTAGCCCCAATCGCCACGGCGCTCTCAACGAATGCCCGGCCGGAGACCACTCTGCTCTCCTGGCGAATGACTCGCGCAAAGGCCGGAATGCTCGGGATTGCGAGCGCGATAATTAGCGTACGTACCCCAGGGCCTAACGCCGCTGCGATCGCCAATGCCAAGATCAGTCCGGGAAACGCGAGCAACACATCCATGAGACGCATCAAGACCTCGTCAGCCCGGCCACCCACGTAGCCTGCCACGATTCCGATGACCATTCCGACGGCTGCCCCAACGAGCAACGACCCGACCGCGGCCACAAGTGTCGGTCTCGTACCGGCCAGCAGGCGGCTCAAGGTATCTCTGCCAAGCTGGTCTGTCCCGAATAAATGGCCGTGTGTTCCCGGCGCCGCGAGAATGGCGTTCACATTCGTGCTCAGCGGGTCATCCGGCGTAATCCATGGGCCTGCCACCGCAAGGAGAATAAACGCCCCCATCACCGCGACCGCTACTGCCCCTATCGGGTCGCGGCGCGCGTAACCGGCCAATCGACCTAACACACGACGCGGCGCCGATACCTGCGGCGGTCTGCCCAGTAGTTCCAATCTGTCAGCAGTCACCCAAATTCCTCACTTACGAGAATCTCGTCTGTGGAGACAAGTACGCGGAGATGAGATCTGCCACGAGGCTCGAGAGCACAAAAATCACAGCGGTAAACAACACGCCGGCCTGCACGACCGTGTAATCTCGCTGGTTCAGCGACTGGACCATGAGGAATCCCAGTCCAGGCCATGCGAAGACAGTCTCGATCACGACTGCCCCAGATAAGAGCGCCCCGAATTGAAGGCCAACCAAAGCCACGAACGGGACCATGGCATTCCGCAGAACATGCCGCGTCGTCACGATACGTGGCGCCAAACCCTTAGACTTCGCCACGACGACATAGGGCTGATTGATAACCTCAAGGACTGTCGTACGAAGAATTCGCGCCTGCTCTCCGATGAGCGCGAGTGCCAATGCAACACACGGCAGAACAAGGTGACGCAACAAATCAATAAAACCTCCACTGCCAGTAATATCGTGCATACCGTTTGCCGGGAGCCATCGCAAATGGACTGAAAATATGACGACCGCTACAATTGCAATCCAGTATGTAGGAAGACTATTTCCGGCCAATGCTACAGCAGTGATTAGGCGATCCGCCAATCTTCCACGATTAAGTGCTGCAAATATACCCATAGGTATAGATATAACTAAAGCAAGCACGAATGCACATACTGACAGGATAAATGTATTCTTTGCTCCCGTGGAGACTAAATCCAAAACAGATTGTGACGATCCAATTGATAATCCGAAGTTGCCTCGTATCACACCATCTAGCCACCGGATATACTGTACGGGTATGGGATCGTTCAAGTGATACGCTGATCTTATCGCATCAACCTGTTCCCCGGTAGCTCCCGGCCCAGCCAGTACGGAGGCGGGATCTCCCGGAACAACACGTGCGAGCACGAATACAATGATACTCACGCCCAAGAGTATCGGTATGAGCAGTAACAATCTCCGGACTATGACTCTCAACATCATGCCACCACGGTTTATCGTCTGTATGTGCGAGCACACTTGCTGGATGCTGCTGGCAACCATCGCCAGCAGCATCCAGGTGTCAACCTCAAAGCCCTTCGGGCCTGGTCTCGCCTAACTCATCCAGAATTGCTGCCACAATGGATATGCCCAGCCCTTCCACTGCGACCAGTCCACCCCTTGGATTTTCTTTGAAACGCCAGTCAACTCCGGAATGATGTAGAGCGGGATGATCGATGACGGTTCCTCGAGCGCCAGCTTTTGAGCCTGTTGCTCATAGGACTTCGCATCCGCGACCGAATGGGTGGCCGCTTGCTGCTCAAGCGAATCAAACTGCGAATTCGAGTAGTACCCGCGGTTCTTGCCCGCGGGCGCGAACGCGGTTGAGACCAGCCAGGAAGCAACCTGCCCGGGCCGTTGGGTCAAGAGGATGGTCGCCATCGCCGGTGTATCCGAGTTCGTCCCTTTACCAGCCGTCGCAAGGAATTGCGATGTCTCCAGTTGATTGATAGTGACCGTGATACCCGCCCTCGCCCACTGCTGCTGGAGCAGTTGAGTGAACGATTTGTATGGTTCGGTGTTAAACGTCAGGAGCGGGAACTTCAGATTGGAGGCGCCAGCCTGTTCAAGCAGCGTCTTGGCCTGCTGGACATCTTCTTCAAGCGGAGGCAGGCTCTTATCGTAAAACGGGTTGAGCGACGTCATGTACTGATTGGCAACGCTCCCGAATCCCGAACTGGTGCCCTGGACGAGCGCGTTCCGATCCGTGGCGAGGGACAGCGCCTGGCGGACGCGCTTGTCGGAGAACGGCGCGTCACGAGTATCGAGGATGAGGACATACGGGCCGATTTGTGGCGCCGAGACCAGCACGGAGTTGTTGTTCTGCTTGACGGCCGTCGCATCGGTCGTTGTAAGGCCGCCATCGATAAGGGTCTCGCCGGACAGGAACGACGCGAGCCGTGCGCTTTCATCGGTAATCACGACAAAGGTCAACTGATCGAGGTTTGGCGCTCCCCCCCAATACCCATCGAATCGCTTGAAGACGACGCGTTGCTGTTGCACCCACTCGGAGAACTGGAATGGGCCGGTCCCCACCGGGTTTTTGCCGATGTCCT
>DASZPI010000400.1:0-5787 GCA_035550355.1 Pirellulales bacterium | reverse complement strand
GGCCCATCGTCGGTGATTCTCTCGCGTTTCGGAAACGACTTCACGCTGACAATCAAGCGCGGCTCGCTGCGCGCGAATTCGCGATCACAGACGACCTCGATCAACAGCAACTAACGGCCTTACCGGCTGGCCCGCAACCGGACACCGCACGCACCAACGTCACGGACGACGATGAAGAATCCATTCGGCATTCTGATCTTGCTGGTTTGCGGCGCCGCCGGAGTGGGTTTGGCCATTTGCATTGCCACGACACTTGAACCCGCGGATCGCGAGCTGGCGGCGTTGGTTGCCAGCGAGCAAGCGGCCTCGGCGCCGAAAGCGGGCGCCGCGACCGACGCGATCGATACGCAGCGTGTGCGTTCGGACGAAACGGTCTCGGAATCAAGCTCGCCCGAAGCTTCCGACGTCCCCGAGCCGGCGATCGCCGTGGTCGAAGCAGTGATCGAGCCGATCGCTGAGCCTGCCCCCCCGCCGGCGGCGAAGCCGAGCGCCAAGCGTTCGACAACGCCGAAATCTTTGTCGCAATCAAACTCGAATCGGCCTGTCGATCGGAAGAACAACGCGAGTTTCGTTTCGATGGCACTGCCGGGACCGACCGGCGACTCAGGCAGCGCCGACCTGAACCAAGCCATGCAGGCGTTCCAGAATGCCGACCCTGCGACGCAGCAGATCCTGCGCGAATCGGCCGGCAAGCTGTTGGACGATCCGGCAGCTTTGAGTCAGATGCTCAAGGGGACGGGCATGGAAAACGCCCTGAGCAACCCGGCAATGCTCGAGCAGGTCCGGTCGATGCTCGCTGGCCAGCAGCCGGCTGTCGCCGGACCGCCAACGGCGGCCCCACAACCGGCGCCCGCACCACGCGAAGAAATGCCGCTACCCGTCCGCGGCGCAGAGCAGATGCCGCCCCCGGTAGCTCCGCGCGAGCGGATCACGCATACCCGCGGCCCTGAAGGCGACGACCAGTTATCGATCACCATTCAGGATGAAGACCTGCGGCAGGTGCTCGAATTTCTCAGCGAGCAAGGCGGACTAAACATCCTGGCCAGTGCGAATGTGCAGGGCAAGGTGTCGGCCGTCTTGAAAGGGGTCGATGCTTTCGGTGCCCTCGACGCGATTCTCAAGTCGACGGGCTTCGTGATGCGCCGCGAGGGAAAGTTCATCTACGTGGGCACTCCCAAAGACTTCGCCGAGCTGCGGATGGCGCTGGATCACGTCGGCACGCGCGTCTATCGACCGAACTACGTCACTGCCAAAGAGCTGCAGATGATTATCACGCCCCTGCTGACGCCGGTGCTGGGCAAAGTGAGCGTTTCGGCACCCGCAGGTATCGGCATCATCGTCAACAGCAACGACGCAGGCGGCGACTCGCCGGCGCATGGCGAAGCGGTGCTGGTGCAGGATTACGAGGCGGTGCTGGTGCAGGTGGACGAGGTCGTGCAGGAAATTGATCGCCGCCCGCTCCAAGTTCACATCGAAGCGATGGTGATTGGCGTCACACTGAACGACGCGAACCAGTTTGGGGTGAACTTCCAATGGCTTCGCAACGAGCAGAACGTTCGCCTGGGGAGCGGCGTGCCGCGCATTGCGCCGCTCGATGGGACCGGAAAAGTCGATCCCGCGACCGGGGCGATGGTCAACGAATACAACTTTAACGGCGGCGGTTTGCAGTTCGCGTTTCTCGATGCGAGCTTGGGCATGTTTCTTACGGCCATCGAAACCGTCGGCGATATCAATGTGATTGCGACACCCCGTTTGCTGGTGCTGAACAAGCAACGCGCCGAGATTCTGATCGGCTCGCAGATTCCCTACACCACCTCAACCGTCACGCAGACGTTTACCACGCAGACCGTGCAGTTTCTCGACATCGGAACGCAACTGCGCCTGCGTCCGTACGTCTCAAGCGACGGCTCGATTCGCATGGAAGTGCACCCCGAAGTGTCGAGCGAAGGCCCGATCTTCGACGGCATTCCCTCGAAGAACTTGACCGAGGTGACCACCAACATCATGTGCTACGACGGTTGTACGGTAGTGATCGGTGGTCTGATGCAAGAAGATTTGCAAAGCAACTTCACCCAGATTCCTTTCCTGGGCAGTTTGCCGGTCGTCGGACCCTTGTTTCGGCAAAAGAACGACACCAACGTGCGCCGCGAGATTCTGGTGCTGGTCACGCCCCGCATTATTTACGAGCCAGAATACGACAACGAAAGCATCGCCGGGCAGAACGAGTTTGTCGAACGCGAGACTGTAGCGGCTGACAGCCAGATTCTACTGGGACGCAGCGTGTCGGCTCGGCGCTTTATTCGCAGCGCGATGGCTGCCCGCGACGCCGGCAACTTTACCGCTGCACGCCGGTATGCGAACCTTGCCGTGCGATTCGATCCGAATAACCGCTCGGCGATCGACTTGCGCGATGAGCTGAACGCGATGCAGCCGGAAATGCACTCAGTAATCGATCGGCCACCGCAACAGGTGCTGCCTGGCGGCACCGTACCGACGACTCCACGCGTTCCGAATCTGGTTGTGCCCGGCGAGCCGTTGCCCGGCGATCCTGAGATTCTGCCGCCGGAGCCTGGAGCGCCGGAAAGTATCGAGGCGGTCGAACCACCGCCGATGGGAATGCGATTCGTTCCTGTGCCTTCGCATCCGGTTCGCCCCGGCGTCCCCGGCCGTAATGCCGAGATCTTCAAGCCTGGAGCCTTCAACAATGAGCCGTATCCGGCGGATCAGAATTGAGCGGCATTTGCGCGCCCTCGGGACGACGATCGCGGTGCTGAACGTCGTTGTGTTTTCCGGGTGCGCTGGTTGGACTGAGCGGATGAAGTTTCCGCCCGACGTGCGTCCGATTCGCGAAAAGCGAATGCAGGCAGCATTCGATTCGTTCGAAGAGAATCGCAACTCCGCTCAGTATCGCGCCGCCCGCACCTTCTTCAGGCAGGGCAACTACAATGTTTGTCATTCGCAACTCGATTCGTTGCTGAGCCGTTGTCCCGACCATCGAGCGGCGAACCTGCTGATGATCGACCTGCTGTTGGAAGAGCGAAAGTGCGACGAGGCGCTACAGCGAGCTCAATCGTTGGCAGACACGCTACCGGACGATCCCGATGTCGCCCATGTGCTGGCGATCGTCTACGATGTCTCCGGCGACGAGGAGCGAGCGCTCGAAACATTCGAACATGCCGCCGCGCTGGCGATCAATGGGCAATCGAGCGGTCGCCAGCGACAGCTAAGGACGGGCGAGAAAGCCGGCGATGCGCTAACCGAAGCCAGCGAGTGCTTCGATCGCGGTGAGTACGATGAGGCGTTCCGGCGTATCAAGCCAGTGCTCGACGCGCCTTCGGCATCGCCGGCGGCGCATCTGTTGGCCGGCCGAATCCTCACGGCTCAAGGCGATGCGGTGCAAGCAATCTACCACTACGAGCTTGCGAGCGGCCATCTCCAGTCGGTCGACGAGCCGGAAGTCGGGGTGGCAAGCTCGGGAAACGCTCGTCGGCGCTAGGCGGCGAGTAGGGGCGAACGTGCACGGCGGCCTGCACCTTTGGCGCAAACCGTTGTCGTTGTAATCCGACCGACCTGCACAACCGGTCTCCCTTCCCCCCGAGCGTCGGCGGCGTGGCTACAAATCAAAGCCGTGCCATGGGTTAGCGATGGCCTAGAGTTGATTCAGAATCAACGAATTTCGGTTCGGTGCGCGCCTTCGCTCATGGCGTCCGGCGCTCGCTGTCCGTTCTGGCCGCGCCCTATGGAATCGCTGCGCTTCGACCCCTTTACGTCGGCGACGACCCTGATGCTCGCCACCACTTCCGTGGTGCTGGCGTGGCTGATGTATCGCGCGCAGCGCAGGGTCCAAGCCGCCCGGCGTTACCTGATGAGTGTCTGCGACGCATTGGACGCCGGTTCGCCGCAAGAGGAGCTTTTGCCATCGCCTGAACTGGCCAATGCGGGCGACGGGTGGGCCCATTTGCTACGCCGCGTATCGCGCACGCTGACCGATCACGTTACGCAGGCGGCCGATGCCGAAGCGGCTCGATCGACCCTCGACCTTCGCTGCCGGAAGGCGATTTTTGAACAAGAGCGGATGGCGGCGATCATCGCCAGCATTCCTGAACCGATTGTCGCGATCGACGCCTACGACGAGGTCGTCATTGCCAATCGCAGTGCTGAAGAACTGCTTCAGCTCGACGGTCGCGCGGCCGGCAGCCGAGCACTCGAGAACATCACGCGCTGCGAACGCCTGATTACGTTGTTCGGCGAGACGCGCAAGCGCCGACTGCACGGAATCCGCTCGGAACCCATCGAGCTGGAGAACGCGCAGGGCGAGCGCCGCTGGTACAACGTGACCATCAGCACACTGGCCGCCGATCGGCCGAATCCCAACGATCGCCGCGGCGGCGGCATGGTTGCCGTGTTGCGAGACATCAGCGATCAGCGTGAACTGCAAAGGCAACACGCCGAGTTTGTGTCGTCGGCCAGCCATGAAATGAAAGCGCCGCTGTCGGGCATCAAGGCGTATGTCGAGTTGTTGGCCGACGCCCCCGACGAAGCCACGCGCGAATCGTTCCTCGAAGTCATCAATGCGCAATCCGACCGCTTGCAGCGGCTGGTCGAGAATCTGCTCAACATTGCCCGGATCGAAGCTGGCGTGGTGCGGGTCAGCAAGCAAAGCCAAGGACTGAACGAGCTGCTGAGCGAAGCCGCAAATGTCATCCAACCCTCGGCCGATGCCAAGCAAATTGCGCTGCGTTACGAACCGAGTCCTCTTTACCTGAGCGTGCTCGTCGATCGCGACATGATGTTGCAAGCGGCGATCAACTTGCTTTCCAACGCGGTGAAATACACCGCCGAAGGCGGGAGCGTTATCCTTCGCAGTCGATTGAATGACGACCAGGTTATCTTCGAAGTCGAAGATACCGGTGTGGGGCTGAGCAAAGAAGACTGTGCCAAGATCTTCAACAAGTTCTATCGCGTCGACAAGGACAAGAACATGGCGCCTGGCACGGGGCTGGGGTTAGCGCTGGCCAAGTCGATCGTCGAGGAAGTTCACGGCGGAAGGTTGTCGGTCAGCAGCACGCTTGGCGTCGGAAGCAAGTTCACCGTAATCCTTCCGCTGGCTGGACGCGGAAACAACTCGACACCTTGAGGCGGATGATTCATGGCCAAGCGGATCCTGCTCTGTGACGATGATGTCACGATCACCAGCGCTGCTCGATACAAGCTCGCGCAAGCCGGCTACGACGTGCAATGCGCTAGTGACGGATTGGCCGGCTGGGAGGCAATTCAGGCATGCTCTCCGGACTTGCTGATCACCGACTGCCAGATGCCGCGCCTCAATGGCCTGCAGCTGATTGCGCGCATCCGCGAAGTCCCGTTGCTTGCCGAGTTGCCGATCTTCCTGCTTACCGGCAAAGGGTTTGAGCTGCCGCACGACGAGCTGAAGCAGCGGTTTAACCTGCGTGCTGTGCTCGACAAGCCGTTCAGCCCCCGCGAGTTGCTGAAGCTCGTGAACCAAGCACTGGCGCACGAGCCTGTTGCCCCTAGCCCCTAGTCGCTGCGTCATGACACTGCCTACGGAAATCTTCGGAACCGTCATCGTCGTCCACACGCCCGAGGAAGTGGGGACTGATCAGGCCAGCGAGCTCGAATCGTACCTGGTTACGCTCGAGCGCCATAACGTGGTCGTCGATCTTGATGCGACCGAAACGATCGACAGCCGGGGGCTGGCTGCAATCCTTGAATCGCAACGCAACCTGCGCGAGCTTGGCGGCGACCTGAAGATTTCCACCGCGGTGA